>JBEVOS010000248.1:0-5174 GCA_040507435.1 Caulobacterales bacterium
AGCCGGCCGCGAATACAAAGCGTTCCGGTTCGCAGCGGATCGTCAGCCGGGAGGTCGATCGTCACAGCGCCCGTTGAGGGGGGCGCCGGGCGGGTCGCACACGCGCTCAGTGTTACGCACCCAAGCATCAAAGAAAGCGGGATCGATCGGCGTATCAGCGCCAGCCGTTCTGAGGATTTCTGTCCGCGCATTGGCGGTTCTCCGGTTGATCTCGGTCGCTTCGCGTGCGTGCGCGCCCGTCACTTCCGTTACGCTGCGCGCGACTTCGGTTTGCGTTTGCTGCGAGCGCGTCTCTTGCTTCGAGACGTCGAGCGCCACCTCTTTCAGCGCGTCATGCGCGCCATCGTTGCGCCACCACAACGCAGCGCCGCCGATGGCGGAGAGGACCAAGACGAGCGCGACGATCTGAACGACGATCTTGTCCATCAGCGCATACCCATGCCAGCGAGCAGCTCATCAGCGGCGCGCTCGCTTGCGGTGGTCTGATCAAGCCGCCCGGCGAGCGCCATGAGCGTCATCACGATCACAGAGACGAAGATTGCGAGGCGCATGTCCGCTCCTGTTTTCCGAAGGCTGAGGAATCGAGCGCGATCGCCGCGCTCGCTGTGGCGGCGCGAACCGCCTTCGCGGCTTTTGACGCGAGAAGGCCGCGCCAGAACGCAGCGGTGAACGACGGCCACGCGTAGGCGCATGACGCATAGAGCGTGACGTAGACGGCGACGATCGCGCCGGTTGGATGATCAGCCCAAAGGATCCATGCGAGCGCAAAGCCCACCCAGCCGATCCCAGGGTAGAAGAGGAACGACGCCCAACGCTCGAACGCGATGTCGCTCGCGCTCTTCTGCGGCTGATTGGGAACGTAGCGATACTCGCTCATGCACGCATGATGACGGCGCTGACGCGCGGGCGGATTTAATCTTTGCCCGAAAGTATCCCTGACCACTTGCCCTAGCGGAACAATTGGCGCTACAGCAGCCAAAGCAAAAGGGGCATTACACTACATGGCGGTTTTCGACTGCTTCACCTTCTTTAACGAGTTGGACCTACTCGAACTGCGCTTGCGCGAAATGAACGAGGCGGTTGATCGCTTCGTCATCGTCGAGGCGCCCTGGACGTTTCGCGGCGATCCGAAGCCGCTCTTCTTCGCAGAAAACAAGGAGCGGTTCTCGGCGTTCCTGAACAAGATCATTCATGTCGTCGTGCACGATGAAATTGAAACGGACGATCCGTGGGCGCGCGAAAAACTTCAACGTGACGCGATCCGGCGTGGCTTAGCCGATGCAAAGCCGGATGACACGATCATCGTGTCTGACGTCGATGAGATATTGAAGCCGCGCGCGATCCGTGAGGCCGTTGCTTATGGCGCGCTCTGCCATTTCGATCAAAGCGTCCACCATTATTTTTTGGACCTTGTGAAGCCGGATGCGTATTGGGCTCACGCTTTCGCAATCCCAGCCCGGCTCTTGCGGTATATGACTCATATCGGCGAAGCGCGCGCCGCTGAGCAATGGGCGCTCTATGAGCGGTTGAACATGCCGTATCACGTGATCCGCGATGCGGGATGGCACTTCACCTGGATCGGACAACCTGAGCGCATCCGGGAAAAGCTTGGCGCTTACTCGCATTCCGAACCTGAGTATGAGCGCTGCCGGGATGAAGACGTTCTCGCAAAAGCGATCCGCGCGCGACGCTTTGCGCTCAACGACGGCCGTCTCGCGCTCGCGGACTTCGCGACGCTACCGGTTTCTGTTCAAGCAAGAGCAGATGAAATGCTGGAATTTGGACTTTTATCTGGACCCGCCAACGCCCGGCGTATGCTCGCGAGGCTTTGGGATGGGGTTGTGCTTGCGAAGCTATGGGCGAAAGGACGGCGACTGCGAATGCGGGATTTTCCGCGCGCTTTGCAGGCGTCCTGATCATCCCGCGCGGGCCGTTTTTTCCGCTGCGCGGCGCGGCCAAATTGATTTAATCTGGCCAGCCGCTGTCGATGTCCACGTCATCAGGGTCGATCTGTGGATTGTTCAGCATCGCCCTCAGCACAAACTCATGCTGGAAACAAAGATCGTCGAATTGCGCGCCCGCGTCGCGCAGAGCCTCGTACTGCGGCAGCGTCCACATGCGGAGAGCGTCTTGGCCGAGCTTCCAGGGCTTCGTCGCGCCCTCAGGCAGATTGCGCAATTGATCAATCCGCCCCAACAGATTGCCGCTGGTGTCCGCGCCGCGCGCGACAGGCGACACGCCGTCGTAGCTGAACTTCTGCTGCGCCTCCCAACGGCGCGCCGGAAGCGCGGCGAGCTTGAAGTCGCGACGCTCCGATGCCGGCGCAACGGGCGCGACGAAGCTGCCGTCCTCCTGCTCGATCCATCCGCCGAAGTAGTTATCAGGAACTTCGATCAGACCCGGCTTTAGGACGCGGCGCTCAAGTTCAATGATGATTGCCTCGCCGGGCTCCTCACCCTCAGCGGGTTCGGGCGCCTCAATGGTTTCCTGGTAGCGCTCGACGAGATACGCGGCGCCGGGCATGACGATGGAATCGATTACGCCGTTTACGACGCGAGCGTACTTCATGGCAGTCTCCAAAGTTCTACGGTGGCGTACTTTTCAGGGCCCGCGTTGGCGGCTTGGCCCATGCCCGTCGTGCCGACCGAAAGCTCGCCGTAGCCCTGCAATTCGAGGGCCTGCCCCGCAGCTACGGTGAAGGTGCCGCGCACTTCTGTTACAGACGTGGTTGAGCCACCGGTCGCATACGAACTCGTGCTGGTCCCTGGGAGAAGTGTCGTTCCGGCTGTTGCATTGCGGAGCCGTGAACTCGTCCGCGAAACCGCCGTGTACGGCACGCGCGCAACAATGTAATAATTCCCGGCCGCCAGCGTGAATTGATCGCTCGCGAGTGAGCACCAGCCGTTGGGATCGTACACTTCTGTGTTGAGCGTTCGCTTTTGGAAAGTTGCGGCCGTGTTTGTGCCCGCCGATGTATTCTGAGCCTTTTGATCTTCGAGGATGATGTCGGGCGCGCGGTTCACATCCGCGTAGGTGACGGCGGACGCAAGCGCCTTGCCGTCGGCGCGCTGATAGTTCGTGATGCGCCAATTCCCGGAACCAAGATACTCAACGAAGAACGCATCGCCGGCAGCGCCCGTGATGCTTGCGCCGCCGGGGCAGATCAAACTCGTTCCATTGTGCGTGATCGATGCAGCGCCGGTGAGGCGGCAGTAATAGATCGGCGCAAGCAGCGACGCTGACGATCCGAACGAAGTTATCGTGCCCGCGCCGCTGATCGCGATCGCATTGGAATTCTGCGCGCCAAGGTCAACAGTTGCCGCCGATGCAACGGTTGGCATTGTTCCGAAATCGCGTGCGCTCGTTTGCAGGAGGAACTTCGAGCCGTCGTCGATGAGATCGACAATGCCGCCGGCCGGAATGTCGCCGCGCCGCAAAGGCGTTCCATCGTTCCGCGTGATTGAGCGTACGCCGAGACCGTTGACGTTGACCGTCGATGCTCCGGTGTTCGCATTGGTCGCTTTGAACTGAATGCGCTTGCCGTTCCCGTATGCGCCAAGCGCAGGCGCGAGGGCGACGACATAGGCGTTCACTGCGCCGGTATCGGCAGCGTAGGTGTAGCCCTGCGATTGGATGGAAGCGACCAGCGCGTAGACGCCGCTGAGGCCAGCTGCGGAGATCTTCTGCGTCAGCGTCTCAGTGATGAAAGGAGCCGAGCCATGCGCGGCGATGTTCGGCGCCGTGATGGTCACCGCGCCATACGCAACCGTCACCACCCACGCGACGACATTCCCAGCATCGGGCGTCGGCGTCGTTTGCGTTCCAGTCGTTGCAGCCGCGCCAGCTTTAACGGTGATGACAGGCCGGTTTTGCCGAACAGTCTTGTCCGCCACACCCGAATTGTTCGCCCCCGTCCATGGCGAAGCGGGGTTTGAAGAATTGTAATAGGTCCGCAGCGCATCGCCGCTGTCGGCCTCAGAGAACGCGATCTGAATGAGATAATTGATCGAATAGCCGACCGTGACGGGAGCCGGGCAGTTCAGCGTCACCTTATCGAGGCTGACGCCCTGCTTCATGATCTGGTGCGCAGTGTCGGACGCAACCGATCCATACGCGGTGTTATCGACGTTCTGTAGGCTAAAGATTTGCCCGCCAGCGACATCGACCGACATGGATGCAGGCGAAGTCGGCGTGCACGCGAACCCCGACAGCAACGTCGCCGTACCGAGGATCGCCTCGATGATTTTGGACATCGCCACGAACGCATTTTTGTTCGTGAGCAGAATGTCGGAATCGAGCGCGATTTGGCTCGGATTTACGATCTGACGATCCAAAATCGCCCCCTTGGTTTTGAAGTGTCGAACCTACGGCGCTTGAATCGCGCGCGGAGTGCTATGGATTCTCGATCGCGAGCCACACCGTCACGCCGGCGGCGCGCACGCGCTCGATCGCTGCATAGATGTCAGCGTCGATGATGCCAGGATCAGCGTCGCCTGCTGCGACGTATTCGAGGCTTCCCGTGCCGAAGCCATCGTGCGGGCTGCTTGGCAAGACGCCGAACTGCACGGTTTCGATCTCCCAAGCCGCGGCGGCGAGGGTGAGATCAAGGCGCACCTGCGTGATGACGCTGTCGATGAAATCCGTTCCGCCGAACGTGAGCGGGTTCATCGTGAACTCGTAATCAAACCATTCGTTTTGAAGCGCCGTCGGGATCGTGGCGCCCTGGCTCTTCATGTAGCTGCCGGAAAAGCCGTGCGAACCGGACACCGAATAATACACCTGCCCCAGCCAGTTTGCGGCGGGAGCCGCATCGATCCGGCGCATACGCAAACGTATCCGCCAGCCATTCGCGCCCGTGAGCGCAAGCGGCGTCGGCGAGTAGAGCGATCTGTCTCCGCTTGATCCGTAAGTGTGACGGATAAAGCCTTGCCCTGCGGCGATGACGGCCGCGCCGATCGGCGTCCATCCTTGCACGCCTGCTTGGAAGTCGTAGCCGATCGCAACGGTGAGGCCCGCTGCAAACCCGCCGACGTTTGGCGTGCCAGCTGCTTGCGGTCGAAACGCCCGCACGAAGAGCTGGTATTCCATCTCGGTCGAGCCGTAACCGCCCGCAGCGCAATAGGCCAAGGTCGCTGAATTGTTGTAGGCGCCGGTATCGAGCGGGCGCTCGCATT
>JBEVOS010000250.1:0-6759 GCA_040507435.1 Caulobacterales bacterium
CCGCGCTCGCACGCCATCACTTGCGGGTTGCCGCTCTCGGTGATCTTGGCCAGCACGTTCTTCATCTCGGGCGGGGACAGAAACTGGCCCTTCTTCACGTTGATCGGCTTGCCTGTTTCGGCGGCGGCGACCAGCAGATCGGTTTGCCGGCAGAGGAAAGCAGGGATCTGAAGTACGTCCACAACCTGCGCCACATCGGCGCAGTGGTCGGGCAAATGCACGTCCGTCAGCACAGGAATGCCGAGCTTGGTGCGGATTTCTTCGAAGATGGGGCCGGCGGTTGCAAGGCCGGCGCCGCGCTTTGTGTGGAGGGAGGAGCGGTTCGCTTTATCGAAGCTGGTTTTATAGATGAAGCCCGCCCCTGCGCGTCTGAAAACATCGCGCAAAAACTCTGCGGTTTCGAGCGCGTGGCCGCGGCTTTCCAATTGGCAGGGGCCGCAAATGAAGGTGAGCGGCAGGTCGTTGCCGATTTCGAGCGGGGCCGCCTCCACGCGGGGAATGCGGATGATGGGGACTGGGGCGGTCATCAATACCTCTTGGGCCGATGTAAGCCGGGGCGCTCCGGCAAACAACACTTCAGCAAACAACAGGGCGGCGCCCCTCCCTTTGGCGGCCGGGTAAGGCTAAACCGCGACCATGAGTGAAAAGATCGACTCCCATGCCGCGCTGAAGAGCGGCAAGGACACCCTGCTGGCGGAGGCCCGGGCGCTCGAAGCGCTGGCGGCCGCGCTCGATGGGGCGATGGCCGCGCCGTTTTCGGCAGCCTGCGGGATCATGCAGGCCACGCAGGGCCGGGTGATCGTCACGGGGATGGGCAAGTCCGGCCATGTGGCGCGGAAGATCGCGGCGACGTTGGCCTCGACTGGCCGGCCGGCGATGTTCGTTCATCCCGGAGAAGCCAGCCATGGCGATCTTGGAATGATCATGGAGAGCGATTGCGTGATCGCGATTTCACGCTCGGGCGACGTGGTCGAGCTCACCGATATTTTGCATCACTGCCGGCGGCTCAAAATTCCGCTGATCGGGATGACGTTCAAGGCGAAATCCATGCTTGGCGAAGCCTCCGATGTGGTTCTGCTGCTGCCGGATTGCGGCGAAGCGAGTGAAGCGGCGCCTGCGCCGACAACGTCAACGACGATGTGCATGGCGCTTGGCGACGCGCTCGCGGTCGCGCTGCTCAATGCGGCAGGCTTCACAGCGCAGGATTTTCGCGCGATCCATCCGGGCGGGAAGCTTGGCGCGATGCTAAAGCATGTGCGCGATGTGATGCGCACGGGCGCCGATTTGCCTCTCGTTGCGCCCGACGCGCCGATTGGAGAAGCGCTGAAGGCGATGGGCTTGAAGCGTCTCGGCAGCGTAGGCGTCGTCGACCACGGCAAATTCGTTGGGATGATCACCGATGGCGATTTGCGCCGGAGGCTCGCGGATAAGACCATCGGCGATACGGCGGGCGCTGTCATGACGGCCAATCCTAAAGTGATTTCACCAGATGCATCGCTTGCCGATGCGATGGCGCTGCTCAATCAATTCGAAATCAACGTTCTCTTCGTCGTCGAGCACGGCGCGCCGATTGGCGTGATCCATTTGCAAGACCTTCTGCACGAAGGCGTGCGCTGAATGCGCCTTCTTCGTGATCACCGCATCCTCAGGAGTTTTAAATGACTGGCCCTTATCGCCTATATGGAGCTGAGCTTTCGCCTTACTCGCAGAAAGTTCGTTCCTACCTCGCCTATGCGGGAACCTCGTTTGAGTGGGTTAATCGCGCGAATGCGCGCCAGGAAGAAATTCAGCGTTACGCCAAGCTGCCTTTGCTCCCGATTCTTGTCGGCGCAGACGATGAAGCCAAGCAGGATTCGACGCCGATTATCGAGTTCCTAGAATCTGAAAACCCGAAGCTGACGCCTGACGATGCGGCGATCGGATTTTTGGCGGCGCTGCTGGAAGACTATGCCGACGAATGGCTGAACAAGGCGATGTTCCATTATCGCTGGACAAAGGATGTCGATCAGCAGAGCGCTGCCGAGCGTCTCGTTGCTGGCATGTTCGAGGGCGAAGATCCGCCGAACAGAGACACGCTTGTCGCAGCGGTGCGCGAGCGGATGGCGAACAGACTGCGTCATGTCGGCTCGACGGCTGATACGGGGCCGATCATCGAGGCCAGCTTCGAGCGCTTTCTGGGCTTTCTGGAGACATTGCTTGAGGGGCGCTCATATTTGTTCGGCGCGCGGCCGAGCATCGCGGATTTCGGAATCGCTGCGCAACTCGATCAGATGTTGTCGGATCCGACGCCGGGCGCGTTGATGCGCGAGCGAGCGCCGCGTGTGATCGTGTGGGTGCGGCGCATGAAGGATGCGAAGAACGAGGGCGCATTCGATACGTTTGACGCAGTATCGCCATCGTTTGCGCCGCTTCTGCAGAGCGAGTTGGCGATTACTTATTTGCCATGGGGGGCTGCGAATGCTGACGGCGTGGCGCGCGATGCGAGCAATGTGAGCGTCAGCATTGGAGACAAACGTTTTGCGCAAGCGCCGCAACGCTATGCAGCGAAAGCCTTTGCGGAGCTGCAGCGTAAATATGCTGCGGCTGACAGCGCGGCGCTGACATCATTTCTTGAGAGTGCGGGATGCGCGTCCTTTCTCGCCTCATCTGGCCTTCTTTCATCTGGCGTGACAGCATCCGATGACGATGAAAGCGATGACGACGAAGAATAAAGAAAAACGGCGCGTCCATGAAGGGCGCGCCGTTGTAGGCATGTGTGGGGAGGGACGACGCCGTTTTTAGGCGGCGTCGTTTACGGGGGCATCATGCTCCACGACTTGCGGCTTGGCGGATTTCACGCCGCCAATCTCAATCTTGCGCGGTTTCAACGTGTCTGGAAGTTCGCGAACGAGATTGATCGTCAGTAGGCCATGTTCGAGATCGGCGCCGATGACGCGTACGTGATCGGCAAGTCCGAAACGGCGTTCAAAACTGCGCTCGGCAATGCCGCGATGCAGGTAGCGGCGCTTATCGTCCGCTTGCCCTTTACGGCCAGAGACAGTCAGCGCGTTTTGCTTATAGTCGATGCTGAGATCTTCAGCGGTGAATCCCGCGACCGCGATTTCGATGCGGAACGCATCTTCGTCGACCTGTTCAACATTGAACGGCGGATAGCCGGGCGCGCCGTCGAGGCGCATAGCCTGGTCCATCAGGTTCGAGATGCGGTCAAACCCGACGAGGGTGCGGTAGAGCGGGGAAAGATCTTGTGTCGCCATGTCATGTTCTCCTCAGTTCAAGCAACATGTGGGCGTCCGCTGTC
This sequence comes from Caulobacterales bacterium, assembly GCA_040507435.1. GTDB lineage: Bacteria > Pseudomonadota > Alphaproteobacteria > Caulobacterales > Aquidulcibacteraceae > JBEVOS01. Next base: position 3,299 of record JBEVOS010000250.1, read on the forward strand.
CTGGCGGACGCTTCGGGGGAGAAGCCAGCACCAAAATGGCTGCGGGTTCCTCCTGGCGAGACCTCAATGAGCGCCTCGCTTTTCGCTATTTGGTGGCAAGCTAGCGCTGTTCAAGAGCGTCGATTTTGACAATCCAGGGCCGAAGCAGGCAAAGCCTCCCAATGCTCCAGCTGACGAGACGGCGCGCTTTAACGCTTCTGGCGGCTGGCCCGCTCGCCGCCTGCGCGCCGCCAGAGAGCGAGACGCCGCCGCCTGAAGAGGGGTCGTTGGAGTGGGCGCTGGCCGGGGCATGGCGGACCGATCCGCAGCGTGATTCCTGGCGGCATCCGCTTGAGACGCTGCAGTTCTGGGGCATTCAGCCCGCGATGACTGTGCTCGAAGTGTTTCCCGGCCTTGGCTGGTACACAGCGATTTTAGCGCCCTATCTCGCGAAAGGCGGCGGGAAGCTGATCGTTGCGGGGTTCGATCCGCGTTTTGGCTCGGTGGCGCAGCGGGAGACACTGGCGGCGTTCGATGCGCGTTTTGGCGCTGATCCCGCACTCTACGGCCGGATCGAGAAGGCGGTGCTGACGGCGCGGTCGGCCCAGCTTACAGCTCCGGGGAGCGTCGATCTGGCGATTCTCGCCAATAATACCCACACGCTGATGGCTGCCGGTTACGCCGAGAAAGCGTTCCGGGACATCTTCGCGGCTGTGAAGCCGGGCGGGGTTCTTGGCGTCGAGCAGCACCGTGCGCCCTCGACGGGGGTACAGGACCCACTTGGCGGCACGGGCTATGTCCAGGAAGTTTATGTGCGGGCGCTGGCAGAGGAGGCGGGCTTCGTTTTTGTGGCCGCGAGCGATGTGAACGCCAATCCTGCAGACGACCGCGAGCATCCGTTCGGCGTTTGGACGCTGCCGCCAACCCTGCGCACCTCGCCGCTCGGCCAGCCCGAAGACCCGCTTTTTGACACTGGTCCTTATGAGCAGATTGGCGAGAGCGACCGTATGACGCTGAAGTTCCGCAAACCTGGCGGAACGTAATCGGCCTTCAACTCCTTTCCAGCTTGGGCGATGCGCGTCATAGCTTGGCGCTGTCACTCAAGGGATTCTGGCGGCCCATGACGTTTGACGATCTTTTTGAACGGTGCGCAGCCGTTGGGCGCTCGCTTGAGTCGAAATCGGTTGGCTTCGATTTCGGCGAGCTGGGCGCTTTCAGCGTTGGCGCGGCTGGCGCCGGGCTGACGAGAGAGCTCGGCAAGCCCGACTGCACGTTCTGGATGAGCGCAGAAGACTGCCACCGGCTTCATCAGGGGCAATTGGATGCGGACCTGGCGTTTATTGACGGGCGCATTAACGCGACGGGCGACTTAGCTGCTGCTTTGGCATATGTAGGGATGTTCCCGCTGCTGGAGACTTGATGGCGTTCGTACGCGTGCCCGGAAATCCTGAGCCGGAGGGCATCGAGGAACATTGGTTTGAGGGGCGCGGCGGCGTGAGAATCCGCGCTGCGCTCGCGCCGGCCCTCGCCGCGCCGCGTGGCAGCGTTATCCTCGCCCCGGGGCGCACCGAGTTCATCGAGAAATATTTTGAAGTTATTAGCGAATTGCAGCGGCGCGGCTTCGCCGTTTTCGCTGTGGATTGGCGTGGTCAAGGCATGTCCGACCGCAGCCTGACGAATGCGCTTAAAGGCCACTTCGAAAGCTTTGACGACCCGGTGAATGATATTGCATCGGCGTTGAAGCTCTACGCGGAGCGGCTGCCGCGGCCTCATATCGTGCTCGCTCACTCGATGGGTGGGGCGATTTTGCTGCGTGCGATGCAAACGCGGCGTGTGGAAGCTGATGCTGCTGTGTTCAGCGCGCCGATGTGGGGCATCGCCAATCTTGGGGACCTCTCAAAAAGCTTCATCCGTTTCATGCATGCGATTGGGGCGGGGCATTTATTCGCGCCCGGCGTCGACAAGAAGTGGAAGCGTGAGCATTGGCGGCGTTCGCCGGTCACGCATGACAAAGAGCGGCATGCGCGTAACCAAGGCTTGGTGATCGAAGATTCGCATCTTGCGCTCGCGGGGCCGACTATTTCTTGGGTCGCTGCTGCTGCCGAGGCATGTGAAGCGTTTATGGCGCCGAGCGCGCTCGCGCATATCCGTATCCCAGTTACCATCGTAACGGCGGGCCGTGAGCAATTGGTCGATAACCGCCAGGCGCAAGCGATCGCGCAAATATTGCCGGATTGCGAGCTGGTGAATGTCACCGGCGCGAAGCACGAGCTGATGATGGAGCAGGATCAGTACCGAGCGCAGTTCTGGGACGCATTCGACCGCGTGGCTGATCACGTTTCACCCGCACCGGTGGCGTGAGCTATACCGATGACTTTGCAGGATTGGCGCGTTGATACGGTTGAGGGACTTCGCCTCGCCGCGACGTTCGACGGCGACAGCGCGATCTTCGCCGCGTTCTTCAGTGGCTATGATGAAGCTTTTGTGCTGCCGGATGAGAAAGAAGATGAAGCGGGATTTCGCCGCTGCCTTGCGCTCAATCACGGGGCGGATCATGTGCGGCTGTCATCCAGCTATGGGCCGTTCCGTGAAGTCTGTCTCGTCGCTGATGATATTTCGAGCGGGCGGCGGATTGGCGGCGCGAACTTTATCGCAACGTTCCACCACGACATGGTCACAGCAAATCTGAACTACATTTACATTGAGAAGGCAGCGCGTGGTCAGGGCGCGTTCGGGCGGCTGGTTTCCGCCGTCAGCGGTTTGATCGGTCGCATATTCCACACGCCGCATAGTGCGTTAGTTTTTATTGAGCAAAACGATCCTTTCGCGATGAGCGCAGAAGCATATGCGCGGGACACGCAGTTCACGGGGCTCGACCAGTTCGATCGTTTGCGCATTTGGGCGGGACGCGGCGCGCGCGTCGTCGATCATGCTTATGTGCAGCCGCCTTTGTCGGCGGAGCAGGCAGCTGACGACACGCTGGTTTATTCCGTGCTTGGCGCGCGTGACGAAACGCTTTCTGCGTGCGTTTTGGCGACGCATTTGGAACGGTTTTTCGGCATATCGGTCTTAAAGGGCGCGCCGCTTGAGTCGTCGCCCACTGCGATTGCGCAGATTGAAGCGTTGAACGCCGCGTGTGCAGCGAACCAGCGGATCAGGCTGTTCGATCCGCAAATGTTGCTTAGCAATCTTAAGGGCGATGCGGCGGCGCGCGCGCGCGCTGAGAAGCGCTACTCCACTTTTCGGCAGGCGCTTCGCGCTATTGACTGAAGACGACGAGTTCGCTGCGCGCATCTTCGAGCGCAGCGCGGAATGCCGGATCGGAATGTAGGCGCGCAAGCGTCGCCGAGGCGAGCAAACGACCCGCCTGCACATCGCTCGTATAATGCACGCCGCAGACGATGCGGCTTTGGCCATAATCGATACCGCGTTCGAGAATTGCTTGCGCGCGCGACGGCAAGATTTCCGCCAGCGCCAGCGAC
>JBEVOS010000295.1:0-5929 GCA_040507435.1 Caulobacterales bacterium
ATGCGCTGCTGTCGTCGCTGACGCTTCTTGTCGGCGTGATCTTCCGCCCGCGCATCGGCGATTACATAGATACCCATTCAGGTGAGGAAGCCGCCAGCAAAGCGGGCGCTTTCCATGACGTGTTCATTTTCGCGACATGGGTTGGCATGATAGCCGTCGTACTGTGTTTCATCGAATGGTATCGCCAACGCAAACCACCCGCTTTTAGCGCCGATACTGAATAAACCCGGATACGCGCGCGACTTTATCGTACAGCGCGCGTGCGGTGGCGTTGTCCTCCCGCGTAAGCCAATAGACGCGCTCGCATTTGAGGCTATCTGCATGCGCGTAGACGGCTTGGATAAGCGCACGCCCCATGCCCGAGCCGCGTGCATCTGGCTGGACGAAGAGGTCTTCCAGATAGCAATGGTCGCCGCGCGTCCACGTACCTCGATGCAGAACGCAATGCGCAAAGCCGATCAAACATCCTTGATTTTCTGCAACGAGAGCGAACATCGGCTCCGTCTCATCGATCAAACGTTGAAACGTCAGCTCAGTGACGTCTTCCGCTAAATCGCTTTCGTAGAAGGCGAGATATCCACGCCAAAGCGCTAGCCATTGGACGTGGTCGGAAGCTGCAAGCGCACGGATATTCATTGCCGTCTTTCTTTGACGCCGGATCATTCGAGAATAAACTCTTGGCCGGAGTGAAGCATGCCTGCGAAGACCGTCCAGAAAAAGAAATCAGCGAAATCGGCCGTCAAAAAAACCGTGGCGCCGCGCAAGGCGGCGGCGCCTAAAAAGGCCGGGGACCCGGTATTGCTCTCTGGCGGCAACCCGCAAATCCCGAAGGGCTATGGCGATGCGCCGGTGCAGGCCTACATTGCGGCCGCGCCCGGCTGGAAACGCGAAGTCGCCACGCGTCTCGATGCATTGATCACGAAGGCCGTGCCCGGCGTGAAGAAAGCCGTGAAATGGAACACGCCGCTTTATGGTGTTGAGGAGGGTGTCTGGTTTCTCGGCTATCACTGCTTCACGAACTACGTGAAGGTGTCTTTCTTCGCGGGCGCGTCTCTCCATCCGCAGCCGCCGGGAAAATCCAAGCAAGCCCATGTTCGCTATTACGATGTGCGCGAAGGCGCGCTCGATGAGAAACAATTCGCAGCCTGGGTGAAGCAAGCGAGCAAACTGCCCGGCGAGAAAATGTGAGTGGCGAGACGATGGCGATAAAGAAAACCACGGCGAGCAAACCGCCGGCGAAGAAAACAATAGGCAAAGCGGCGGCTTCGCCGAAGGAACTGGGCGATTGGCGCGTTGATATGCTCGCGCGCGTGCGAACGCTCATGAAGGAAGCCGATCCGGAAATCGTCGAAGAGGTGAAATGGCGCAAGCCCACTAATCCACTCGGAGTGCCGGTATGGGAGCGTGAGGGCATCATCTGCACTGGCGAAATCTACAAAGATAAAGTGAAGCTCACCTTCGCAAGGGGGGCGGCGCTCGATGATCCCGCCGGCCTTTTCAATTCAAGCCTTGACGGCAATGCGCGCCGCGCCATCGATATTTTTGAAGGCGACAAGATCAACGAAAAAACGCTGAAAGCGCTTGTGAAGGCCGCCATCGCGCTGAACCAGAAAAAGCCCGCGCGGAAGAAGTAGTCCAAACAAAAGCGCCTCCCCGAAGGGAGGCGCGAATGATCTCTGACTGTGAGGAGGGCGTTACGCCTTGCTCATCGCGGCGTCGAGATTGTCGCCGATTTTGTTGAGGAAGCCTTCTGTCGTCAGCCACTTCTGCTGTTCGCCGACGAGGAGCGCGAGGTCCTTCGTCATGTCGCCAGCTTCGACGGTGTCGATCGTGATCTTTTCCATCAGCAGCGCGAAATCGATTAGCTTCTGATTGCCGTCAAGCTTGCCGCGATGCGCAAGACCGCGCGTCCATGCGAAGATCGAAGCGACCGAGTTGGTCGAGGTTGGCCGGCCTTTCTGATGTTCGCGATAATGGCGCGTCACCGTGCCGTGCGCGGCTTCCGCTTCCATGATCTTGCCGTCCGGCGTCAGCAGCACGGAGGTCATCAGTCCAAGCGAACCGAAGCCCTGTGCAACCGTATCCGATTGCACATCGCCGTCATAGTTTTTGCAGGCCCACACATAGCCGCCCGACCACTTCATCGAAGCCGCCACCATGTCGTCGATCAGGCGGTGCTCATAGGTCAGCTTGCGCTTGTCGAACTCGGCTTTGAATTCGGCGTCGAAGATTTCCTGGAAGATATCCTTGAAGCGGCCGTCATATGCTTTGAGGATGGTGTTCTTCGTCGAGAGATAAACCGGCCAATTTTTCATCAAGCCGTAATTGAACGACGAGCGCGCGAAATCCTTGATGCTCTCATCAAGGTTATACATCGCCATGGTCACGCCCGCGCCCGGCGCCTTGAACACTTCTTTTTCGATCACCGTGCCGTCGTCGCCGGTGAACTTGATCGTCAGCACGCCCTTACCGGGAAATTTGAAATCGGTGGCGCGGTATTGGTCGCCGAAAGCGTGACGGCCGACGACGATCGGCTGGGTCCAGCCCGGTACGAGGCGGGGCACGTTTTTGCAGATGATCGGCTCGCGGAAGATAACGCCGCCGAGGATGTTGCGGATCGTGCCGTTCGGGCTCTTCCACATTTCCTTCAGCTTGAATTCTTCGACGCGGGCTTCGTCCGGCGTGATCGTCGCGCATTTCACGGCGACGCCGTATTTCTTCGTCGCTTCCGCGCTGTCGATCGTGATCTGGTCGTTCGTCGCGTCGCGCGCTTCAATGCCTAGGTCGAAATATTTGAGATCGATGTCGAGATAGGGGTGGATCAAGCGGTCCTTGATGAGCTGCCAGATGATGCGGGTCATCTCGTCGCCGTCCATCTCGACGACCGGATTTTCAACCTTAATCTTCGCCATACGCTGATCCTTCCGCCTCGGTATTTTCAGGGTTTCCACGGTTTATGGGATTGGGCGAGGGTGGTAGCAGCTTCACGCCGCCATGCAAGTGAGAGCGTCTCGGATGGCTCAGGCCTGTTTTACGCTCGCCTCGAAGCGCTGTTCGAACGCTGCCGCGATGTCGTCGTAGCGATCATACTGGTGCAGGATTGGCGGCGCAGCGCCGCTCGGCGCGTAGACGACGCGGGGGCCAGGCTCGAGCCGGTAGAGTTCATGCGGCTCAAGCCCCATCGTCGCGACGCGAACATTGTTCTCGACCACGACCGAATCCGGCGCGGGCTGCAGATAAGCGAGCAGGCCGTGAAATGCAGTGTCCGCGCCGATCTTGTAGCGCTTGCGCGCTGGGATCGCCGCCATCAGCGCACGAATGCGGTTGAGATAGCTCCGGATCGCGGCTGTCCCGCCGAGGACGACGCCGCAACACGTAATGCGGCGCGGGCCGAGCGCATCTGCTTCCTCGGGCGAGAGAAAAGTACGCGCAAAGCCGCTATTGTGGCGGTCCGATCCGATCGTATGCGGGGCGGCTTCGAGATAGAATTGGCAACCGCCGCCGCTCAGGCCTTCAAAGGGATGATCTTGAAACGCGACATCGCGCACATCGGACGTCAGCACCTCATCATATTTGTCGGCGTGCTTATTGAGAAAGTCGCAGAACAGAGGAATGCGCCGTGAGTGAATTGGGCCGTGAATGCGACGGATATGGAAGACCGAAATCGGCGTGGCGCCGCGGCTCTTGAGATAAGCTTTGAGGTCCCGCGATCCGGCGCCTACAAACATGACGATATCGCCGCGATATCCGCAGGCGCGGAGCGATTCCACGAAGATGCGCACTTCGCGTGGCCCGTAGCCAACCGCCGCGCCCATCACGAGGCGGCGGCTGTCCGGGTTCTGATCCGCACTTTGCGTCATGCGTCGACATCACCTATCGCCGCTGCGGCGGCGGGGCGTCTGAATAGCTGCGCGCGCCATGCTAAACAATCGCCGCTGACAATCTTGGACCACGCCTGCGAATGACCCGCGCACCCGATATGCCGCCCCCAATTGAGGAGGAATGGCCCGCCATCGCGCTGATCCGCCCGCAAATGGGGGAGAATATCGGCGCGGTTGCGCGCGCCATGCTGAACTTTGGCCTGACCGGCCTTCGCATCGTGGAGCCGCGCGACGGCTGGCCAAACCCGAAAGCTTACACGGTGGCCGTCGGCGCCGATGTCGTGCTCAAGAGGGCCAAGCTCGAATGGAGCCTCGACGCCGCCTTGGCGGACGCGACGTTGGTGATCGCCGCCACAGCGCGTCCGCGTCACCTTGAAAAGCCTGTCTGGGGGCCGCGGGAGGCTGCCGAAAACATCCGCGCCGCGCTCGCGAAGGGAGAGCGTCCCGTCGTCATGTTCGGGCCGGAGGCGGCGGGGATGGAAAATGAGGAGGTTGCCCGCGCCGACGCGATCCTGAGCTATCCGACCAATCCCGGCTTCCCATCGATCAATCTATCCACGGCCGTCGCGTTGTTTTGTTTTGCGTATGGCGAGACACGCACGGGCGGCGCGGCGCCCGAGTGGTTTCGCGATCCGGTCAGCCCGCCAGCCACGCAGAAGCAATTGGAGGCCTTCTTCCAGCATCTCGAAGAGGAACTGGCGATCGGCCGCTTCTTCCACCCGCCAGACAAAACGCCCCTCATGAAGCGCAATCTGCGGTCCGCATTTCTGCGCGCGCGGCTCACGGAGCAAGAGGTTTCGACCTTTCGCGGCGTTATCAAGGCGCTCACCATCGGCCGTGGCGGGCGGAAGGACATCGAGTAAGCCGCCGCGTTTTCGCCGTGCTCATTTCGGAAGTTGAATCCAGGATTCACGCTTCGCGCGAATTCGTGTACGCACTTGTCCACAACTCGCGGGGACGGACGCGCTCGCATGGGATTGTTGAAGCCGAAGCAGCGCAGCACGGCGCTCGTCCCTTGGGACGGGCGGCGGGTGGACGTTGATCGCTTCTGGGCCGAGGCATGGGCTGATTTGCGCTTCCAGCAAGAGCGGTTGGTGAAGGGGCTGAAACTCACGGCCGCCGAGTGGAGCGTCGATCAGCAAGCAGGTCTTATTCAATTTGAACGGCGTGACGGCGCCCTGGTCACTGCGCCAGTGCAAATCATCGGCGCCTGGAACCCTAATTCGCAGGTTTTTACCTGGGGCTGGGATCACCCGAGCGTTCAGCCACGCCTGCGGGCTGACGCTGAGCGCACGCGCTGGTTTGGCGAGAAACACGGCCTTGAAGAACTGACAATGAACCAAATCAAGTGCAGCGAAAGCGAGGCTTGGCGGCTCACGTCAGTCGCTGTGAAGGTGAATGCGGCGGGCGGCGCCTATCGCGGCCCGACCGACGGCCCGATCGTTTTCATGACGCTGGGCGAAGCCAAACTGAAGAGCTAGAGTCATTCTTTTGAGACAGCACGAAGGACTCTGACTGCCCCGTAACACGGGTTTACCGAGCATCCGCCTTCCCACATCCGGACTCGAAACCTGTCCGTGTAGCGAGGGCGGATGTCTAGAAATGGGCGCTTTGTTTCTTCAAGCGATCGCGCGACAAGCGCTCCGCTTGAATCCTCCGCGTCCATGAAAATTATACTGCAAGTATGATCACATACGCCGACAACCCTGTAAGCCACGCCAGCTTCCAGGCGGAAGTCGCGTTCAACGCGATGACGCCGTCGGCGCAATGGGCCGGTAATATCCTGAAATTGCGGGTCGCGAACGTAGCCCGAGTGTTGCTGAAAAATGTCCAAATTAGTGATGGCTTCTTCCCGCGCCGCGAAGCCATCTTGCATTGAGTTATTTTGCGCGGAAGCCATGCCCCCAAAACCAGCAAACACAGCCATGAAAAATATCACGCCAAGTTTTGCCATTTGTCAGAAGCTCCGAGGTCGCAACATCTGTTAGAGCCATCCCAGGGGGAAATCTAGGATCGGCGCCGGGTTGCATTTGTCTAAATAAGCTCAA
>JBEVOS010000311.1:0-10466 GCA_040507435.1 Caulobacterales bacterium
ATGGGCCTGGAGAGAATACCTCCTCACGACCTGCGGCATTCGTCCAATCGTCTGAACGGGGCGCGTGGAAGCGTCTACTTAGCTCGTCGCAAGGCGAGCATTACATCGGCGTGGAAACGCGCCCCGCCTCCCATCTTGGGAAGAGGAAATGCGGAGAAATTTTCAAGCGAAACGGCATTAGCCGTCAAAACGCATGCTCGGAAACAAATCTGGCGGTGCAGTCAGTCTAACGCTAACCCGTCTCTGCTTTCGTGACGCGCGTCAAGAATTGGGGGCTTAGTAGCGTGAAACCGCTCTCACTTAAACGCCATAGATTTCCTCCGGACGTCATACGCTACGCGGTCTGGCTCTATTTCCGTTTCACGATGAGTCGCGATGTCGAAGACCTCCTCGCCGAACGCAGCGTCGACGTCAGTTACGAAACGGTCCGTTGCTGGGCGCTCAAATTTGGTCCGTCGATCGCCAAAAACCTCCGCCGCTCCCGCCCCTCTCCAACCGCCCGCTGGCATGTCGATGAGGTGATCGTGAAAATACGCGGCGTGCGGATGTATATGTGGCGGGCCGTCGACGATGAAAGCGCCGCGCTCGACGTCCTAATCCAGAAGCGTCGCAACAAGGCTGCAGCGATCAAGATTCTGAAGCTTCTAAAGAACAGCATCCGGCAGCCATCGTCACTGACGGGCTTTACTCGTACAGGTCGGCCGCTCGCGCGCTTGGCCGCCCAGATCTACATCAGCCAGATCGATTGCGAGAGAATAACAGAGCGGAAAATTCGCATCTTTCCATTCGAAGGCGGGAGCGAAAAATGCAGCGCTTCAAGTCTCAAGGCTTCGCGCAGCGTTTCGTTTCAATTCATGGTGCCGTCTACAATACCTTCTCTGTTCAACGCCATCTGATCTCCCGCAAAACACTTCACCTCTTCCGCAGCGAAGCGTTCAGTGCGTGGAGATCAGCGACGATCGCCGCGTCTATTGCGCCCTCCGCAAGTTAACTTGTCAGCACCGTCGGGCCGGCCTAAGGCTGCGTATCAAACGCAATCGCCATTAGAGGAACAACTCAGCAAAATCTCAAACAACGGGCGCAGGGCGCTAAGATATTCTTCTTTGTTCAGCCCGGGATTTTTGACGGCCCGGACCGACCAACCATCGACAAGCATAAAAATCATATCGATACGCGCTTCGACGCCATCCTGTTCGCCAGATGCATTCCGTAAAAGAATATCGCGCAAGTGCGCGCGCATGGCGCGGTCCATCACGCGAACGATTTCACCGATCCGCGGATTGCGCGCCGCTTCGGCAAAGAATTCGAGCGACAACGCCGCTTGCTCACGCCCCTCGACCTTATCGACATGATAACGCGCAACCTCGAGCATCTCTTCCACGAGATCGCCCTTTGCACGAACATCGGCCATGCGTTGCGACCATTCGGCCAAGCTCTGCTCAACGATCGCAACGATGATCGCCTCTTTATTTTCGAAATAGCGATAGATTTGGCCAACGCTGAGATGCGCTTCGTGCGCAATGCTCGCCATGCTCGCGCCGTGAAAGCCATCACGGTTGAAGCATGTCGCAGCCGCCGCCAGCACCTGCGCGCGCCGTCGATCTGCGCGGCTCAAATCGCCGTTCGAGGCCGCAGCCTGCGTCATCATCGCGTTTCCTCTCGAACTTTTTAGCTCTTGTTGTCCTTGACTTGGCACACCCCAGACCGTAAGTCCACTAAAATGAGAATGAGCGTTCATTCTCAGGTTAATTAAATGTTTTTATTTGCTTTTTGTCAGACCGATGAAAAGCGGGGGACTTTACAATGTGGTATCGCGCGCTGGCGGCGGCAAGCTTGGCGAACCTCGCGGCGCTCGCGGCCTCCTGCGGAGGCCCAGCAGGCGCGCAAAATGTCGCCGCACCTCTGCCGGAAGTGGGTGTCGTTGAGATCATCCCCCAAGCCCACGAAATGAGTGTGCGCCTGGCGGGCCGTGTCAGCGCGATCGAGACCTCGGAAGTGCGCCCGCAGATTGGCGGCATCATCCGCGCGCGCCGCTTTGAAGAAGGCGCGACGGTACGCGCCGGCCAAGTGCTTTATGAAATTGATCCCGGTTCCGCGCGCGCCGAACTCTCCAGCGCGCAAGCCGCCGCCGCATCGGCGCGCGCGCGCTACGATCGCTCTCGCCAGCTTGTCTCGGCGGGCGCAGTGAGCCAACAGCAAGTGGAAGACACGCGCGCTGAAGCCGATCAGGCCGCCGCCGTTCTCGACAACGCCCGCATTAATCTTAGCTATACGCGCGTCACGGCGCCAATCAGCGGCATAATAGGCGCATCGAATGTCACGGCCGGCGCCCTCGCGACGCCAGGCCAGGCGCAACCATTCGCTGTGATTCAGAATATCGATCGCGTCTATGTCGATATGACGATCTCTAGCGCGGAATTTATGCGCCTGCGCCAATCGCTCGCGCGCAATCGCGAACAACACGCCCGTGTGCGTCTCATATTGCCGGACGGGAGTGATTACACGCGCGAAGGCGTGCTCCAATTCTCCGAGGTGACGGTCAATCAAAACACCGGCTCTGTGCGGTTGCGCGCCGCGTTCCCCAATTCGGGTCACGTTCTTCTGCCTGGCATGTTCGTGCAGGCGAAATTGATCGAAGGCGTCAACGGCGAAGCGATTGTTGCGCCACAGCGCAGCGTTACGCGCAATGCACGTGGTGAAGCCGTCGCGATGGTCCTCAACCAGCAAAATATTGTTGAGCAACGCGTGCTGGAAACAGGCGGAACAGCTGGCAATCAATGGATCGTTCTATCGGGTCTCAATGCAGGCGACCGCCTGATTATTGACGGCCTGCAGCACGTGCGCCCCGGCGCGCAAGCCCGTCCGGTCGACGCCGACACGACGCAACCGACACAAGAAGGCGCTCTGCAATTACGCGGACGCAACGGCTAATTCATGTCGCGATTTTTCATTGAGCGCCCAATCTTTGCTTGGGTGTTGGCGATCTGCGTATCGCTCATCGGCGCGTTGTCCATTTTTGGCCTGCCCGTCGCGCAATACCCGCAAATCGCGCCGCCAGCCGTAACGATAAACGCCACTTACCCCGGCGCTTCTGCAAAAACAGTCGAAGACACGGTCACGCAAGTGATCGAGCAGCAGATGAACGGCATCGACAATCTGCGCTACATGCAAAGCTCGAGCGACAGCTCCGGGAGCGCGACAATCACGCTGACCTTTAATCAAGGCGTCGACGCCGATATCGCGCAGGTTCAAGTTCAGAACAAGCTGCAGAACGCCCTGCCGCTTCTTCCGCAAACCGTGCAACAGCAAGGCGTTCGCGTCGCAAAGTCAGCGAGCAATTTCTTGATGATGGTCGGGGTGATCTCCGGCGATCCAAACTTCACCTCGAACGACATCGGCGACTTCGTCGCCTCCTCGCTGCGCGACGAAATCAGCCGTATCGAGGGTGTCGGCGAAGTCCAAACCTTCGGATCAGCCTACGCGATTCGTATCTGGCTCGACCCCAATCGTCTGCTTTCCTATGCGCTGACACCGGCCGACATTGCAACTGCCGTGCGCGCGCAAAACGCGGAAGTGTCCGCCGGCCAGTTGGGCGGTGAGCCCTATATCGACGGTCAGCAACTGAACGCGACGGTATCCTCGCAATCGCTGCTCACGACACCGGAGGAATTTGAACAAATTCTCGTCCGCACCATGCCTGATGGCTCAACAGTGCGCCTAGGCGATGTCGCGCGCGTCGAACTCGGCTCCGAAAGCTACGTAATGACGGGCCGCTACAACGGAAAGCCGGCCGCCGGCATGGGCATCAGGCTCGCATCCGGCGCGAACGCGGTCGCGACGTCCGAAGCGGTGCGCCATCGCCTCGAAGAGCTGTCGCCAAACTTCCCGCCGGGCGTCAGCACGGTCATTCCGTTCGACACAACGCCATTTGTCGAGAAATCAATAGAGGAAGTCGTCAAGACGCTGATCGAAGCGTTCGTGCTGGTTTTCATCGTCATGTTCCTGTTCTTGCAGAACTGGCGCGCGACCGTCATTACAACGCTGACTGTCCCGGTCGTTTTGCTTGGAACGTTCGGTGTGCTCGCCGCAGCGGGTTTTTCCCTCAACACACTCACAATGTTCGCGATGGTTTTGGCCATCGGTTTGTTGGTCGATGACGCCATCGTCGTTGTCGAAAATGTCGAACGCGTGATGCGCGAAGAGCATCTATCCGCGATTGAAGCCACCAAGCGCTCCATGGACCAGATCACCGGAGCGCTGGTGGGCGTTGCGCTCGTGCTGTCGGCCGTGTTTGTGCCGATGGCGTTTTTTCCCGGGTCTACGGGCGTTATCTACAGGCAATTCTCGATTACGATCGTGTCTGCGATGACGCTTTCAGTACTCGTCGCGCTTACGCTCACGCCGGCCCTATGCGCAACCTTGCTAAAGCACGATCCTCCGAAAGAAGGCTCGCGCCTCGCCAAATTTTTCAACGGCTTCAACCGGGGCTTTCAAAGCGTCGCTGATAGATATAGCGGCATCGTCACACGCACGCTCGCCCCGAAAGCTGGCAAACGGGTAATTGGGATTTACGCAATATTGCTGGTTGCGCTGGGTCTATTGTTTGTGCGCTTGCCATCGTCGTTCTTTCCTGACGAAGACCAAGGCTTCTTTCCCATCATTGTCCAATTACCAAGCGGCGCCACCGCAGAGCGGACCCGCGCAGTGATAGAGCAAGTTGAAGGCTATCTCTTGACGGATGAACAAGAGTCCGTCGAATCCGCGTTCTCGATCATCGGGTTCAGTTTCGCCGGCGTCGGGCAAAACCAAGGTATGGTGTTTGCAAAGCTGAAAGACTGGTCCGAGCGCGGACAAGATCAAAGCGCCGAAGCGGTCGTACAGCGCGCAGTCGGCCGCTTCAGTCAAATTCGCGATGCAATGGTGTTTCCCGTGATCCCGCCGGCCGTCGTTGAGCTAGGGTTTGCGTCTGGCTTCGAAATGCATTTGACGAATCTATCGGGCATGAACCGCGAAGAATTTTTGAGCGTCCGAAATCAATTGCTTGGTTTAGCGGCGCAAGACGACCGCCTTCAGCAAGTCCGCCCCAATGGCCAAGAAGATACGCCGCAATTGCAACTCGATATTGATCACCACGCTGCATCCGCGCTTGGCGTAAACGTCGCCGACGTGAATGCGACTCTATCTGCCGCGTGGGGCGGTCAGTACGTCAACGATTTTGTCGATCGCGGCCGCGTCAAGCGCGTCTACATGCAAGGCGATGCGCCCTATCGCATGGTCCCGGAAGACCTGAACTCCTGGTATGTGCGCAATAACCAAGGCGAGATGGCGCCGTTCTCGGCTTTCTCGACATCACGCTGGATTTCCGCATCTCCGCGCCTTGAGCGATTTGATGGCGCGCCGTCATTCAACATTCAAGGTCAGGGCGCGCCTGGCGTGAGCTCCGGCGCCGCAATGACGGAGATGGAAACGCTATTGCGTCAGCTCCCCGCAGGCACAGGCCACGCTTGGGCTGGCATGTCATACGAGGAGCGTCTGTCTGGCTCTCAGGCGCCAATGCTTTACGCACTGTCGCTTCTCGTCGTTTTTCTATGCCTTGCAGCGCTCTACGAAAGCTGGACAATCCCGCTTTCAGTTTTGCTGGTTGTTCCGCTTGGCCTCTTGGGCGCTGCGCTCGCCGCCAACCTGCGCGGACTATCGAACGACGTCTACTTCCAGGTTGGCCTGCTCACCACGATCGGGCTTGCGGCGAAGAATGCAATTCTCATCGTCGAGTTCGCGCGGTCTCTCGCTCAGCAAGGCAAGGAATGGTCAGAAGCAGCGCTAGAGGCGGCGCAGCTTCGTTTCCGGCCAATTCTTATGACTTCATTCGCATTCACACTCGGTCTGTTGCCGCTTGCGCTCGCGACTGGCGCAGGATCAGGCGCGCAAAATGCAATTGGCACGGGTGTCATTGGCGGCATGCTCGCCGCCACACTGCTTGTCACCTCGTTCACACCATTCTTTTTTGTCGCCGTCAGCCGGCTATTCACACGCCGTCGCGCCGGAGAGCCTGACAGCGCAACAACACAGCATGCGTAGCGTGCTATAATCCCAGCAATCGCTTAGCGACATTGTTGCGATGAATGTCCGGTGTACCGCCCGCAATCGTCGCAGCACGCTGAGCAAAATAAAATGGCGTTGGCTTTAGGATATGATCTGGACCGACGGCGTCGACGCCAGAACCGATGGAACGCGCGTCTTTCTGAAACGGAGCGCCATAACGGCCAATCGCACGCATCGCCAATTCAGTGATCGCCTGCCCAACTTCCCGGCTTCGTATCGCCATCAACTCCCCGAGCTGTGATGGCGGGCCGCCGCTTCTCTGCAAAGCGGTCGCTTCCCGCTCCGCAAAAGAAATGGCCTCTGCATCGATGAACAGCTCACCCATCCGGCGCGCGAAGTCGGGATCATTCAGGAGACTATTCCCCTCGCCGTCCTCTTCGACCGACGCCAGTTGCTCAAGCCAGTCAAGCCGCTCAGCCATTTCCATAGCGCGGCTGGTGACGCCGCCATGTTCATATTGAAGCAGATAACGAACGACGGACCACCCATCGTTCTCGGCGCCCAAAACGCGCGATCGCGGTACGCGGACATTGTCGAAGAACACCTGATTGAACTCATGATCTCCGGAGAGAATATGAATGGGCCGAAGCGAAATCCCCGGCGTGTCCATATCGATGAGCAAAAACGAAATGCCCATCTGCTTCTTTGGCGAAGCCCCGGTGCGGGCAAGACAGAAAATCCGGTTCGCGTACTGCGCAAACGTCGTCCAAATTTTGGAGCCGTTCAGCACTATATCCGTTTCGCCAATCTCGCCTTTCAATTGCAATGCGGCGAGATCAGAGCCCGCATTTGGTTCTGAAAATCCCTGCGCCCACCAATCGTCACCGCTCAGAATACGCGGAAGAAAATCAGCCTTTTGCGCGTCCGTTCCAAACTTCATGATGCACGGGGCGCATAAGTCACGCCCCATATTCATGACCTTCGGGGCGTGAGCACGTGTGTTTTCATATTCCCAAATGAGCTTTTGCCGCGCCGTCCATCCCTTGCCGCCATACACACTTGGCCAATGCACAGCGCCATAGCCATGCGCATGCAAAATCTTCTGCCACGCTTTGCTCATATCGAACTGCGATATGGCCCACATTGTCAGCGCACCCGCACGGCGCAAATCAGGCGTCAGATTTGCCTCCAGAAAAACACGGATTTGCTCCTGAAACGACGCCTCTTCGGCAGTTAAAGGCCCCAGCACATCGTCCATCATGACAGCGCCCCTCCGAATGCCCGGTGCTTCAAATATCTGCGAACGTGATAATCATAATCGCCAAACAGAGATCGCACGGTCGCAATGCGTCTAAAATAATGTCCGATATCCAGGTCCTCGGTAATGCCAATCGCGCCATGCAATTGGATCGCATTCTTACCGACGAAATCCGCTTCGCGGCCAGCGAGGGCCATTGCAGCGGATGCAGTGGCGTTCACGGCGTGATTTGCATCAAGAGCACGCGCCGCCGCCATCGAGATCGCCGCGCCATGCTCATAGCTGACGCGCATATCGACGAGCCGATGTTGAAGGACTTGAAACTTGCTCAATGGCTGCTCAAACGCAACGCGCGTACGGCAATGCTCCAGCGAGCGGTCATTCAGCGCTTCCATAGCGCCAGTCAGCTCCGCGCTGACAGCTGCAAGCGCCTCATTCATCATCCGCTCAAGCAAAGGCGCAGCCTCCCCTTCTTCGCCGACGAGCGAGTCACGGCCCACCGAAACATTCTCGAACGTCAATTCGGAAGCGCGCATTCCGTCAAAAGTTGCATAATCTTCACGCGACACTCCAGAAGCGCCGATCGGAACGACAAAAAGGCTCACTCCACCCCGATCACCCGCCGCTCCGCCCGTGCGGGCGGAAACCAATAAGTAGTCGGAGGAAGGAGCGCCATAAACGACGGATTTTTGCCCGGCCAACACGTAGCCGCCTTTGCGTGAAGACGCCGTCGTCGAAACACGAGATAAATTGTACCGGCTTTGCGGCTCATGACACGCGACGGCGAACAAACGCTCGCCGCGCCCAATCATCGGAAGATGATCAGCCTTTTGTGCATCAGATGCGCCATGCCGCAAAAGACTGCCCGCCATAACGATGCAGCTCAGATAAGGCTCAACGACAAGCGCACGCCCGAACGCCTCCATGACAAGATACATATCGACAGCCGACCCGCCGAGGCCATCATAAGTAGGATCGAAAGGCAGCGCCAAAAGGCCCTGCTCCGCGAATAAAGCCCATATGTCTTTGTCGAAGCGCGCCTTCTCAGCGATGATCTTGCGGCGGCGCTCGAAAGAATAATCTTTCGCCACAACCTTAGCCAAACTATCGCGAAAACTTGCCTGCTCTGGCGTTAAATTGAAATCCATGACGTCAGCGATTGCTCTCTAAAAACGAGCGCACATTGTGAGCCGATCCGAAACGCCAACATGCTGATCTCGTGACTGAATCAATCAGGCTAAACGATTTGACTCAATACACGCGCTAAGAAGCATCCATTTCATGTGCTCGCCAACCACCGCAAGTCTCCCTTTTGCCGCCTTCTTGTGAGGAGGTACCTAGTTATGTATCTTCTTGGCAGAACAGATAGGGCGAAGGAATAGAGCACTTCAATGCACGATCTGATCATTCGCAACGGCGCCGTTTATGACGGAACCGGGGCCGAGCCCCGCATCGCTGACATAGCCATTGACGGCGACCGTATCGTAGAAATCGGCGCCGTAACGGGCGCTGCGCGCGAAGAAATCGATGCGCAGGGCAAAATCGTCACGCCTGGTTGGGTTGATATCCATACCCACTATGATGGCCAGATCACTTGGTCAGAGCGCATCACGCCCTCGTCCACGC
This sequence comes from Caulobacterales bacterium, assembly GCA_040507435.1. Lineage (GTDB taxonomy): Bacteria > Pseudomonadota > Alphaproteobacteria > Caulobacterales > Aquidulcibacteraceae > JBEVOS01. The sequence goes on from JBEVOS010000311.1 coordinate 8,927, forward strand.
TCGGCGCGACAACGGTCGTCGTCGGCAATTGCGGCGTTGGTTTCGCGCCAGTGCGGCCCGGCGATCGCGATACGCTCATTCGCCTGATGGAAGGCGTTGAGGACATTCCGGGCGCGGCGCTGAGCGAAGGACTCACATGGGATTGGGAGAGCTTCCCCGAATACATGGATGCCGTTGATCGGCATCGCCGCGATATCGATGTCGCACTTCAGCTGCCTCACGGCGCGCTCCGTGTTTACGTCATGGGCGAACGCGGCGCCCGGCGCGCGCCAGCGACAGAAGAAGAAAACGCGCAAATGCGTGCATTGACTGCCGAAGCCATGCGCGCCGGCGCGCTTGGTTTCTCCACGACGCGGACCATGGTGCACCGCACCGCAGACGGCGATTTGACGCCCACCGTGAAGGCCGAGCGCGCCGAAATGGAAGCGATCGCAGCAGGCCTCGCCGATGCCAAGTCGGGCGTGCTGCAATGGGTTTCCGACTTCCGCCACATGGATGATGAATTCGATCTCGTACGGGACATGACTAAGATCTCCGGACGGCCGCTAAGTTTTACCGTCGTTCAAGCAGACGCTGTTCCAAATCAATGGCGCGAACAACTTACGCGGCTTGATGCGCTGGTCGCGGACGGTCATCCGATTAAGGCGCAAATCGCGGGCCGTCCTGTCGGGCTCCTGCTGGGCCTTCAGGGTTCAGTTAATCCGTTCATGAACCGTCCGAGCTGGAAAGATATCGATCACCTCTCACTTGAGGAAAAGGTCGCCGTCATGCGCGATCCTGAATTTAAGGCACGCATCATCTCGGAATCGCCGTCGAAAGCGCATCCCTTTATCAATTCCGTCGCCGCTTCGCCTCATCGCATGTTCCCGATCGGCGACACGATGGACTACGAGCCGCATCCAGAAACAAGCCTCGCCGAGGAGGCGGCGCGGCGCGGCGTGACGACGGACGAGCTCGTCTACGACGCCCTGCTCGAAGACGGCGGCCGAGCATTCCTATTCTTTCCGATGCACAACTACGTCCATGGCGACCTCGGCGTCGTCCATGACATGTTGGTGAATCCGAATACGCTGTACGGCCTGTCGGATGGCGGCGCGCATGTCGGCGCAATCTGCGATGTGAGCTTGCCGACGTTCATGCTGACATATTGGTGCCGCGACCGCGAACGCGGCCCACAATTGCAATTGGCGGAAGTGATCCGCCGCCAAAGCAGAGAAACGGCGGAGGCGGTCGGCCTGCGCGATCGCGGCGTTCTTGCGCCTGGCTATCTCGCGGACATCAACGTTATCGACTTTGACGCACTCACATTAGGCAAGCCCTACATGCTGTACGATCTTCCGACCGGCGCGCGGCGGCTTATGCAGGACGCTTCTGGCTATATCGCGACGATCAAGTCGGGGCAGGTCATCTATCGCGATGGCGAAGCAACTGCCTCGCTCCCCGGCAAGCTCATTCGCGGCGAGCAAGCCGCGCCAAGCAATTAGCGCGCGTTACGCTAATGCAAGCCGCAAGCTTTACGCGCGCAACTTTTCCGAAGATG
>JBEVOS010000312.1:0-13474 GCA_040507435.1 Caulobacterales bacterium
ATGGGCCTGGAGAGAATACCTCCTCACGACCTGCGGCATTCGTCCAATCGTCTGAACGGGGCGCGTGGAAGCGTCTACTTAGCTCGTCGCAAGGCGAGCATTACATCGGCGTGGAAACGCGCCCCGCCTCCCACCTTTGGGAGGCAAAACAAAAAGACGCCTCCCCATCTGCGGGAGATACGGAAGACGAGAAATCGAGAAAAACCGGGTCGGGCCGGGCTAATGGCATGCGTGCAGCGACGCCTTTTTTCCGCCATGGGCGCGGACAAGATCGCTGGCCGGAGAGCCCTATGACCGCAAAGCCCCTCAAGCGCCGCTTGCGCACCCTTCCGCTCGTTGCAGCACTGTTAGCCGTTGGGAGCGCCGCACACGCGCAGCAGCGTGTCGTGCCGGCATCGCAAGCTCAGGCGCAGCTCTCCTACGCCACGGTCGCGCAGCGTGCATCGCCAGCCGTTGTGAACGTTTATGCGCAGCGCATCGTACGCGCGCGGCCGCGTGTGCTCGATGATCCGTTCTTTCGCCAATTCGCGCAGGGCGTGCCGCGTGAACGCGTAGAGCAATCGCTCGGCTCGGGCGTCGTGATGCGCGCAGACGGAGTCATCGTGACGAACAACCACGTCGTTGATGGCGCCGATGCGCTAAAGATCATTCTCGCCGACCGCCGCGAATTCGACGCGCGCGTTTTGCTTGCCGATCCGCGTACCGATTTGGCGGTGCTGCGCATAGATACGCGCGGCGAACGTTTGCCGTGGCTGAATTATGCGAACACGCAGAGCGCGGAAGTGGGTGATATGGTGCTCGCTATCGGCAATCCGTTTGGCCTTTCGCAAACTGTCACAAGCGGCATTATTTCCGCCCTCGGACGGTCGGAAGTCGGCATCAACGACTACGCATTCTTCATTCAAACGGACGCCGCCATTAATCGTGGCAATTCGGGCGGTGCGCTCGTCGACATGCAAGGCAATCTCGTCGGCGTAAATACGGCGATCTTCTCCGAAAACGGAGGCTCAAACGGGATCGGCTTTGCGATCCCCGCCGAAATGGTCCGTCGCGTAGTCGATTCTGCGCTTTCCGGCGGGCGCCTGGTTCGCCCGTGGCTCGGCGCGCGCGTGCAGCCCGTAACACAAGATCTTGCGCGATCTATGGGGTTCGATCGTCCCCAGGGCGTGTTGGTGAGCGACATTTATCCTGGATCATCCGCGCAACGCGCCGGCTTGCAGCGCGGTGATGTCATCCTCACCATCGCAGGGCAGGGCGTGCATGACGACGGCGGTGTTCGCTATCAATTCGCGTTGCAGCAGCCGGGAGAGCGCGTCCCAGTTGAAATCATGCGCGCCGGCGCACGGCGCACGATCAACGCCAATGCGGCAGCAGCCCCTGGCGGCGCCGCGCAGCCCGCCGACATCTCCGGACAAAATCCGTTTCAGGGCGCACGTGTTCTTACGTTGACGCCTGCATCGGCTGAAGCCGCTGGCCTCGATCCGTTTCAATCCGGCGTCGTCATTCAGGCTATCAATCGTGCTGGCCTTGCCGCTCGTGCCGGGTTTGCGCCGGGCGACATTGTGCGGGAGGTGAACGGCCAGGTGATCCGAAATTCCGATGATTTACAGCGCGCCCTCAATGCCTCACCGCAATGGCGGATCGCGATCGAGCGCAATGGTCAGCGCCGAGAAGTGTCGATGTCGCTTTAAAGGAAAAGGCTGCGGATCGCTCCGCAGCCTTTCATAACTACATGCGAACGTCTTTTTGTTCGCCGATATCAGGTTTCTTTTTACCGGTGACCGATGCGGCAAACATCGCAATAGCGGAGGGCACTTTGCCCGCGGTTTTCCAATAATGCGCCATATGTGGCGTGACAGTTAGGAGCCGTATCGACGGATCTTCCGGCCCATCCCACCAAGCTTCTGCGAAATTGTTCCAGAGCTCTTTGATCTTAGCACGATCGTTCGAAACGGTCGCTTCAGCAGTTAACGACAGATATTTTGTCCCTTTTTCGAAGGCGAGGCTTACATTCGGATCTTCCTCAACGGCGTCATCTTTGAATGAAGCAGCGTTGGTTAGAAGATAGATCGCGTTGTCGTCCCGGCGTACATAAACGCCCATTGGTCGGCCATGAAGTTGTTGGCCGTGGCGTGTGGTGAGCCAGCCAGTATGGACGTCGTCAAGAAATTCCCAAACATCATCGAGTTCGTTCTTGGCCATATTTCGCTCCAATGCTTTGTTTGACGTGAACGGCCTTTGAACCAGCTCGTTCCTTCACGATGTGGAACTGCTAAAGTGAGCTATGTCCGATCTGTTTGAAGCCGCAGGTTTAGGCGGCGAGGCCCCACGCCCGCTCGCGGAACGGTTGCGCCCGCAAAAGCTTACAGATGTGGTTGGACAGGATCACTTATTGGGGCCGGAAGCGCCTATCGGGCGTATGCTCAAGCAAAAACGCTTGGCGTCCATGGTGCTTTGGGGGCCGCCGGGCGTTGGCAAGACGACGATTGCGCGCTTGCTGGCGGCGGAAGCAAATTTGGAATTCCAACAGATTTCAGCGGTTTTTTCCGGCGTCGCGGATTTGAAGAAGGCGTTCGAAACCGCCAAGAACCGCAGGGCGTCGGGTAAAGGCACTTTGCTGTTCGTCGACGAGATTCACCGCTTCAATCGCGCGCAGCAAGATGGCTTTCTGCCGTATGTTGAGCAGGGTATCGTCACGCTGGTTGGCGCAACGACGGAAAATCCCAGCTTCGAAATCAACGCCGCACTTCTATCGCGCGCGCAAGTCTTCGTGCTGAGGCGTTTAGACGACAATGCGCTTGAGGAATTGCTTCAGCGTGCGGAGAATCTCGCCGGGAAGAAGCTCAAACTCAAAGGCGATGCGCGTAGCGCGCTTGCAAACCTGGCCGATGGCGACGGCCGTTATCTTTTGTCGCTGGCCGAGGAAATCTTTGCGCTCGATCCCAAAGAACAGTTGAGCGCATCGGAATTGGGTGCGCTTCTCCAGAAACGTGCGCCTGCCTACGATAAGGATCGCGAAGAACACTACAATCTCATCTCCGCGCTTCACAAAAGCATCCGTGGCTCTGATCCGGACGCAGCGCTTTACTGGCTCGCGCGCATGATAGGCGGCGGCGAGGACTTGCTGTTCATCGCGCGCCGGCTCGTGCGTGCGGCTGCCGAGGATGTGGGCCTTGCCGATCCGACAGCGCTGATGATTGCCAACGCCGCGAAAGACGCGGTGCATTTCATTGGGCCGCCGGAAGCGGAATTGCACCTTGCGCAAGCGGTCATTCATCTCGCCACCGCGCCGAAATCGAACGCCGCCTATGTTGCATGGAAAGCCGCAAAAAACGCCGCCGCCGAAACCGGGACCCTCGGCCCACCGATGCACATCCGCAATGCGCCGACGCGCGTGATGAAAGAGCTGGGTTACGGCGCGGGCTATGAATACGATCACGACGCAGAGGGCGGGTTCTCCGGCCAAAGCTATTTTCCCGATGAGATGAAGCGCCGCGTATTTTACGATCCAAAAGGCGCGGGTAGGGAGGCGCCGATCAAGGAGCGTCTCGATCGATGGCGCGCACTGCGCGCGAAAAAGGGCGGCGAATGACGATCTCGCCAGCGGACCGTGATTTCGCGTGTTCTTTAGTGATCCACGAAGACGCCGCGATGATCGCTTTTGACAAACCAAGCGGTCTCGCTGTTCAGGGCGGATCGGGCGTAACGCAGTCTCTCGAAGATTTGCTCAGCGCCTTCGCGAAATCGAACGGTAAGAAGCCGCGCCTCGTGCATCGTCTCGATCGCGAGACGAGCGGCGTGATCGTCGCGGCGAGAACGAAGCCAGCAGCCGCGTTGCTATCGGAAGCGTTCGCGAAACGTGATGTCCGCAAAACCTATCTCGCGATCGTCTGCGGCGGAACGCCGACGGATTGCGAAGGCGTCGTCGATCTTCATCTGCGCAAATCCTCGCGCAAAGGCCTCGACATTATGGAGATTGGCGGGCCGAACGATCAAACCGCGCTGACACGTTATAAAACGCTCTGCGCAAACGAAAACGCAGCGCTCTTAGAAGTCGCGCCGGAAACGGGCCGCATGCACCAGATACGCGCTCACCTCGCCGCGATCGGGCGCCCAATTGCCGGAGATGCAAAATATGGCGGTCTGTTCGCCGTGAATGGCGTGGCGGTCACCAGGCTCATGCTCCATGCCGCAACGCTCGATCTGCCGCACCCGTTGGGCGGGCGTATTCAACTGAGCGCGCCTCCGCCGGAAGCGTTCGCCGATTTTGCATCTGCCCTGGATCTCTCATTAAGCGAACCGCTTTCCGCGGCCGCCGGAACGCCTTAGGCAGGCGCGATGCAATCTTTTCTGCTTGTAGCCCTTGGCGGCGCGCTTGGCGCCTGCGCTAGATATGGCGTCAGTGTGCTGATAGGCGCGCATGCGTTCCCGTGGGCGACGCTCGCCATCAACGTCGCCGGCGGCATGGCAATGGGCGTGCTGGTGGGGCTCGTGAACGATAGCGGTCATGCCGCGCGGCTGCTGTTGGGCGTCGGCGTGTTGGGCGGTTTTACGACGTTCTCCGCGTTCTCGCTTGAGACGGTGCGATTGGCTGAGAGCGGCCAGACCACGGCGGCATTTGGCTATGTCTTAGCGTCTGTCATTTTATCCATTAGCGCATGCTGGCTTGGGCTTGCGATCGCGCGGAGCGCGTCATGAAGGCTGTGCTCAACATTCCTGTCAGCGCCGACGATGGCGAAGTGCGCGTCGATCGGTGGTTCAAACGCCACTTCCCAAAGCTCACGCAAGGCCAGATCGAAAAGCTCTTGCGCACTGGTCAGGTGCGCGTGGATGGCGCGCGTGTGAAAGCCGCGGATCGTTTGCAGTCCGGGCAGATTGTGCGTGTGCCGCCTTTGCCGGATGCGCCGCCGCCGCGTTCATCAAGTGGCCTAAGTTTGAAAGACGAGGAATTCATCCGTGATCTCGTCATCTACAAAGACGACGACGTCATCGTATTGAACAAGCCCGCTGGCCTTGCGGTGCAGGGTGGTACGAAAACGCTTCGCCATGTGGACGGCATGCTGCCGGGCCTCAAATTCGAACGCGAAGACAAACCAAAGCTCGTGCATCGCTTGGATCGCGATACCTCAGGATGCCTCGTGCTGGCGCGCCATCCGCGCGCGGCCGCGCATCTTGGCGATATGTTCCGCTCGCGCGAAGGCGATAAAATCTACTGGGCTGTCGTTGCTGGAACGCCGCGGCCGAACCACGGCGAAATTCGCGGCTGGATGCGCAAAGCGCCGGGCGCGGTCGATGCGGATCGTGAAATGGTGCAGCGCTGCCTGCAGCAAGATGAGGGCGCGGTGCACGCCATCACACAATATTCGGTCGTTTCCGATGCGGGCGGTAAAGCGGCGTGGATGGCGTTGAAACCTGTGACTGGCCGCACGCATCAATTACGGTTTCATATGTCCGAGATCGGTCACGCGATCATCGGCGATCCGAAATACAAAAGTGACCGGGAAGAGCCCGGCGGACTCTCAAAGAAACTGCATTTGCACGCACGTGCGATCCGCCTTCCGCACCCGACAAAGGGGACGCTGAAAGCGGAAGCGCCTTTGCCGTCGCATATGCAGGCGGCTTTCGAGCATCTCGGCTTCAACGCGAAAGACGCGAAAAATCCGTTCGAGCCATTCGAAGCATGACTGAGCTGACCAAGCGCTTCTACAAACAAGTCGCCGTTGCTGAACGCGATGGCGGGTATGCCGTCACGCTTGACGGCCGACCACTACGCACGCCTGGCCGCGCGCTTTTCATCGCGCCCACGCGTGCGCTGGCTGAAGCCTGCGCTGCGGAGTGGGAAGCGCAACAAGAATTGGTCGATCCATCCGCCATGCCGCTAACGCGGCTCGCCAACGTCGCACTCGATCGTACGCCCGCCGTGCGCGCCGAGCTTGCCGAAAAGATCGCCAGCTACTGCGGGACCGACGTGATCAGCCATCGCGCGGACGGCCCGCCTGCATTGATGGCGCGGCAGGATGACGCATGGGGGCCGCTGGTAGTCTGGGCGCGCGAGGCGCTCGAACTCAAAGTGCCCGTTTTTTTCGGCTTTGCGCATCCAACTGGCGAGACACGCGAGGAAGACCGCCTTCGCTCTCTCGCGGCGCGATTGGATGATTTCCGCCTCACCGGATTGGCGCATGGTGCGGGCTTGGCCGGCTCGGCGGTGATCGCGTTCGCGCTCCTCTACGGACGGCTCGAGGCGCAGGGCGCCTTCGCCGCCAGCACTCTCGAAGAACAATACAGCCTGGATGCCTGGGGCGACGACGCCTTGGCGCGGGAGCGTCTAGACCATATCCAGCTTGAATTTATTGCGCTGGAGCGCTTTTTCAAAACGCTGAGCTGATCCGGAAGATATTCCGGCCCCGGCGCGAACAGAGGGACGACATGAAAGACATCATCGAAGCGCTTGAGTCGAAGCGGAGCGCGGCCCGTGCAGGCGGCGGCCAGCGCCGCATGGACGCCCAGCACGCCAAGGGCAAGCTGACGGCCCGCGAGCGCATCGAGCTTCTGCTGGACGAAGGCTCCTTCGAAGAATTCGATATGTTCGTCGAACCGCGCGCTAATGAGTTCGAGACGGGCGAAGCGAAAATCCCAGGCGATGGCGTCGTCACGGGCTGGGGCACGGTCAATGGCCGCGTCGTCTACGTTTTCTCGAAAGACTTCACCGTGTTCGGCGGCTCGCTGTCGGGCACGCATGCCGCGAAGATCGTCAAAGTGCAGGATATGGCGATCCGTAACGGCGCGCCGATCGTCGGCATTTTCGATGCGGGCGGCGCGCGCATCCAAGAAGGCGTCGATAGCCTCGCCGGCTACGCCGACATCTTCATGAAAAACATTCTGGGTTCCGGCGTCGTGCCGCAGATCAGCGTCATTATGGGCCCATGCGCGGGCGGCGACGTCTATTCACCTGCGATGACGGACTTCATCTTCATGGTGAAAGACACGTCCTACATGTACGTCACAGGTCCGGATGTCGTGAAAACCGTGACGAACGAAAATGTTACGCATGAAGAACTTGGCGGCTGGCGCGTGCATGCCGCTAAGTCCGGCGTTGTCGATGGCGCATTCGAAAACGACTTCGAGACGCTTTTCCAAATGCGCCGCTTAATCGATTTTCTGCCGCTGTCGAACCGCGAAAAGCCGCCGGTGCGCGAAAGCTACGACACCACCGATCGCGAAGAACCGTCGCTCGACCGCCTGATCCCCGATAATCCGAACAAACCCTACGACATGAAAGAGCTGATCGAGAAGGTCGCCGATGAAGGCGATTTCTTCGAAATCGGCGATCAATTCGGAAAAAATATCGTGACCGGCTTCGGCCGCGTCGATGGCTCGACGGTCGGCTTCGTCGCGAACCAGCCGATGAGCCTCGCTGGCGTTCTCGATATCGATGCAAGCCGCAAAGCCGCACGCTTCGTGCGCTTCTGCGATGCGTTCAACATTCCGATCGTCACGTTCGTTGACGTGCCGGGCTTCCTGCCAGGCACGAAGCAGGAGCAGGGCGCGCTTATCAAGCACGGCGCGAAGCTGCTCTTCGCTTACGGCGAAGCGACCGTGCCGAAAGTCACGATCATTACGCGTAAAGCCTATGGCGGCGCGTATGACGTCATGAGCTCCAAGCACCTGCGCGGCGATATCAATTACGCTTGGCCGTCAGCGGAGATCGCGGTCATGGGCGCGAAAGGCGCGGTCGAAATTATCTTCCGCGCCGACATTGGCGATCCGGCAAAAATCGCCGAGCGCACCGCCGAATACTCGGCGAAGTTCGCGACGCCTTTTGCCGCCGCGCAGCGCGGTTACCTGGATGACGTGATCATGCCGCGCGAAACCCGCAAACGCGTCGCCCGCGCTCTCAAGGCGCTGAAGAACAAGCAGCTCGAAAATCCGTGGAAGAAACACGATAACATTCCACTATAGGCTAATATGATCGCCTCTTATTCTTCTGCAAGCCGTTTGCTTTCGGAGCTTGAAAAGCTCCGAAAGCTGTTTCGTGGAAGCGAGCAGCAAACGCATGTTGTGCTGATGGCAGCATACTCAATGGGGGCCGGTTACGGCCAATGGGCTAGATCAATAGGCGCGTTTAGCGCTTTAGTGAGCGCTGTAATTCGAGACATGGAGTACGTGTCCGATGAGAAACGTCGCAAAACACTTGCGGAAGTCATCGAGCCCGTAGCCGAACTCGTGCACCCGGCACATTTTGCAACGGTCGCTCACAAACATTTCGAGCGTTGTGCATCGCAAAGGGCCTTTGACTATCTCGACATGCTAGACGAGGTGCTGCGACGCGAAGGAGCCACTGTAAATGTTGAGGTGGAGAAGGCATCATACGTCTCAGAAGAGCTGAGAAGGATCGTTGACGACATAGCTCAAGGGCCGACGTCGGAAATCGATGATTTTTTACTCGAAGAGCTAACAAAGCTTCGGGTAGTTCTTGATAATTTTGCGCTCTTCGGAAGTGATGGTGTGCAAGATGTAATAGCGCGAATGATCGGAACGATTGCTGTTAAGAGTCCTAACCTAAATTTATCAGAGCGGACAAAACTGAACATTAAGTCCACATTGTCGGTGGCGAAGGTGGTCGCCGATATTTTCATCTATGGCGCTTCCATTGGACAGGGAATTACGTGGGCGCAAGAGAATATCGTTGGACTGTTACCGGAACAGTAAAGTGTTCGGTTGTGTTCCATCATCAGTCAGTAGCCCCAACGCTGATCGGGGCCCAGCGCTCAGAATTCTCTCCCACACCGTATCGCTCATAGTATTCTGCCAGTCATCGCTATGCCGGAGCTGAACAAGTGGAAGAGGCCGATGGGTGAGTTGGTTCTAACGACATACGATTGGGTTCCCGAACCGCCGCGCGGCCATGTGCGCGATATTCGGATGCGGTGGGCGCTAGAAGAAGCGGGCCTGCCGTATAGCGTCGAAAGCACGTCTTTCCATGATCGTGGCGCGCATCACTTCGCGCACCAGCCATTTGGACAAACGCCCTGGCTGACCGACGGCGATCTCTCAATCTTCGAAAGCGGCGCCATCATGCTTCATCTGGGCGGATTGAGTGAAAAACTCATGCCGAAAGACGTAGCGGGCCGCAGCGCTGTCACCGAATGGGTTTTCGGCTCGTTGAATTCCATCGAGATGGCGAGCGTGCCCTGGTCGATTTTCCATTTCTCCGGCTTCTCGAAAGAGACGCAGGAATGGAAGTTTCTCGATGGCTGGGTGAACACGCGCATGCAGCGCATGGAAAAATACTTAGCGGCTCGCGAATGGCTCACCGAAGCATTTTCTATCGCCGACATTTTGATGGTCGATGTGTTGCGCTTGATCGATCGCTTTGACGGCCTGGCGAACTATCTCACCTGTAAGGCTTATGTTGCGCGTGGTGTTGCGCGGCCAGCTTTTCAAAAGGCGCATGCTGACCAACTCGCGCATTTCGCCGCCGCCGATGCGGCTCACCAGCGCTGATCGGGCCCCGCGCTCAGCACACGTTCCCACACAGCATCGCTCATATTGTTTTGCCAGAGCCCGCCGAGCGCATGCCGAAATGGCGGATGCTCTTTAGAAAGCTTCTCGACTTCTTCGATCAACGCGTCGCCATGTGCGCCAAGCAAATCTTCAAGCGGCCCGGCGGCGAGCGGCGCGATCACGTCTTGCTCAAGCTGCTCATCCAGAAGCGCAACGATGGCCGCCAACATCGCGCGCGGATTGGCGCCCGCCAGTGTGTCGAGCGATTCATCGAGGTCGGGATCGGGTTCGCCATTGGGCGTGACGCTCTGCTTCCAGCGCCGCAATTGCCTGAGCGCTTCGGCTGTATCGGAATCGTGGTTGGGCATGAGGCGTTTAGACAGCGCTATGCATCATTCGCAGGAGCGTCGGAGATGTCCTCATCCTCTACGGGCAACGCATCGCCGCGGCCGAGCGGGTCGGGAAGGTCATCGCCACTGGCGATAAACGAGAGCGAAACCGAATTGATGCAGAACCGCAGCCGCGTCGGGGGCGGCCCGTCGGGAAACACATGGCCCTGATGGCTGTCGCAGCGCGCGCAGCGCGTTTCGATACGGCGCATGCCGTGCGAATTGTCCTCGACGCTGCGCACATGCTTTGGGTCGATCGGCATGAAGAAGCTCGGCCAACCTGTGCCGCTCTCGAATTTCGTTTTGCTTTTGAAGAGCGGCAGTCCGCACAGCCGGCAGCAATAGGCGCCGTCTTGCTTCTCGTTCAGCAGCCCGCCGCAGAATGGCGCTTCGGTTCCATGAAAGAGCAGAACTTCGCGCTCTTCCTGCGTGAGCGTGGCTTCAAGCGCTTGCTTTTCCTTCCAGGAGGGCGGGGTGAGGTCGAAGCCGAGATCGGAACGGGGGGCGGCGGCGCTGTCGGCCATGAAATATCTCCTTCAGCGGAAAAACTAACACGAATACGTAGGCCCGCGCCTAAAGGTTTCCAATGCGCCTCAGCTAACCGTTTCGCGGGTGCTGAAATCCTTCTTCAGCTTGGCGATGAGGCTCGCCGCGGCGGCGCGGATTTCCGAATCCTTGAAGCGTGCGCGCAGCTTCTTCACCGCGTCGGCGATCCCCTTCGGCTCAAAGGCAGGCACGTTTTTATGCAGGCTGCCCATATGCTCGACCAGCAGATCGGCCTTTTCGGCGGCGGGTGCGAGGATAGGCGCCAGCGTTTTTGTAATTTCTTTCACCAGCGGGTCGCCAGCGGCGGCTTTCGGTTTTGGCGCATCCTTCAGAGCTTTCAGAAGGCTTGTATCGCTTTCCTTTCGGATCAGCGCGAACAAGCCTCTAAGCTCCGCAGGCGTGCGGGACTTCGCGAGCGCTTTGAGCGCCTTTTTTTGCGCGGGCGTCACTTTTCCGCCCGGCGAAGGATCGAGGCGGCGGCGCCCACGAGCTGGGTTTTTACCTGCCGGCTCGCGACGCGCATCATCGCCGTCACGTTGATCGGATTGACCGCGTATTTGTCCGACGGCGTCGCCTTCAGCGCAGCGGAATACGGGACAGCTTCATTCAGCAATGCGCCGCCGAAGAAGGGCGCGAGCATGATCTCCTGCCGCGTCAGCGTATCGGCGTCCTCGCCGGTCCGCGAGCCAACGCGATCGTTGACGCCGTTGAGAACAACGGAAAACTCTTCGGGCCGGATTGGCCGCCCGCGAATTTCGGCGACGACATGTTCAAGCATATTGAGACCGGTGAGCGAATATTTCTCAGGCCGCACCGGCGCAACGATATGATCGGCGGCGGATATCGCCAGCCGCGTAAGAAAAGTCGCGCAGGGATTAGCGTCGATCACGACAGCATCGACGCGCGAACGCAGCATCGTGATCAGCGCCTGAAAGCGTGCAAAAGCCTCGATTTTGTCGCGCTCAGACCGGCTGTCGAGCGTGTATTCGAAGAGCCGCTCGTCGCCCGCGATCAATTCAAAGCGCGCCTTATTTTTTCCTTTGCTGCGGTTGAGCGGCGCCGCGATGCCCGCGAACGCGCTGCGGTCGATACTCGCTGGGCCACGCGGCGCGAGCACGGAATAGATCGTCATATTCTCGGAGCGGACGCGGTTGCGTTCAGCCGGCGGCAGAAAATATTGTGTGAGATTGTGCTGCGGATCGAGGTCTATGAATGCGATGGAGCGGCTATCGGCGAGATGCGCCGCCGCAAAGAGGTTCGCCGCAAGCACCGTTTTGCCAACGCCGCCCTTGATATTAAGCATGGCGATCACGCGGCCCTTGGAGGCGGCCGCTTCAATTGAGCCAATCACCGCATTGAGCGCGCTGGGCGTCGGGCCCCCGCGCATATCGACGAAATGTTCGCGGTCGATCGCCAAATTCATCCAACTGTCGGCGGGGATATCGGCTGTAAGCACCGGCACGATGGCCCGGCCATTGTTGAGCGCCAGCATGAATTCTCGGCGCACCCAGTCACTCTGGGCTGCCGCGGGCGAGAGCAGGGCCACGAACGCCCGCGCTTCGGAGACAGCTTGCGCCAGTGCGCCCGGCACATCCGCCCGGCGCGCATCCGCGCCCGCGAGGCGCGCGGAGATTCCGCGCCGGTCCAGCGCGTTCGCGATCTCCCGTGCGGCGGCTTCATCCGCCTGTTCGAACGCGAGATAGGTCGCGGTCGTCATTCTTCAGCCCCCGCCAATGGGATAAGCAGGCCATGACATCTTGGCAATGCGGACGTATTTCCCCATCTGCGGGGAACGTGATAGGACCCCGGCATGCCGAAAACTTGGACCCCAGAAGGCTGGCGGGCCCTGCCTGCCAAGCACATCCCCACCGATTATCCGGATCCCTCCGCCTTAACTGCGGTGGAAGATACGTTGCGTTCCTACCCCCCGCTCGTCTTCGCGGGCGAGGCGCGCAATCTGAAGCGGCAATTGGCGGATGTAGCGGCGGGAAAGGCTTTTCTGCTCCAGGGCGGCGACTGCGCCGAGAGCTTCAAGGAATTCCACCCGAACAATATTCGCGACACCTTCCGCGCGCTGATGCAGATGGCGGTGGTGCTGACATTCGCGGCGGCGAAGCCCGTCGTGAAAGTCGGGCGGATCGCGGGCCAATTCGGCAAGCCGCGCTCTGAGCCGATCGAAACCATCGACGGGGTGACGCTGCCCTCCTATCGGGGCGACAACATCAACGGCATGGAATTCACGCCGGAAGCGCGCATTCCCGATCCAAAACGATTGCTGCAGGCCTATGCGCAATCGGCGGCGACGCTAAACCTCATCCGCGCATTCGCGAATGGCGGCTACGCAGATCTCCATAACGTCCATCGTTGGACGCTCGATTTTGTCGCCGATAGCCCTGAAGGGCGCCGCTATAGCGAACTGGCGGACCGGATATCGCAATCGCTCGCCTTCATGGAAGCGTGCGGCATCACGCCAGAAACGACGCCGCAGATGAAGCATGTCGACGTCTATACGTCGCATGAAGCGCTGTTGCTTGGCTTCGAAGAAGCAATGACGCGCGTCGATTCGACGACGGGCGATTGGTACGACACCAGCGCGCATATGCTTTGGATCGGCGACCGCACCCGTCAGCCCGATGGCGCGCATGTCGACTTTCTGCGCGGCGTGAAAAACCCGATCGGCGTCAAATGCGGCCCGTCGCTGGAGCCGGATGAATTGTTGCGCCTGATCGACATACTGAACCCGAACAACGAGCCTGGGCGCCTCACGCTCATCGCGCGCTTCGGCGCAGAAAAGGCGGCCGCCGGTTTGCCGAAACTCGTGCGGCCCGTGGTGAAAGAGGGCAAAGCAGTCGTCTGGTCCTGCGACCCGATGCACGGCAACACCCTCAAGACCAATACCGGCTACAAGACGCGCCCGTTCGACCGGATTCTATCCGAAGTGCGTACGTTCATGGACGTGCTGCCGTCGGAAGGCGCGTATCCTGGCGGCGTGCATGTCGAGATGACGGGACAGAATGTCACCGAATGCCTCGGCG
>JBEVOS010000204.1:0-14079 GCA_040507435.1 Caulobacterales bacterium
TTCGACCGCGTCCTGGCCCGTGAGGGAGTCCGCGACGAGCAGAATTTCGCCGGGTTTTGCGATAACGGCAATCTCGGCGGCTTCCGCCATCATTTGCTCGTCGATCGTGGTGCGGCCGGCGGTATCGAGAATAAGTACGTCATGACCGCCGAGCTTTGCGGCTTGGAGCGCACGCCGCGCGATGTCGGCGGGCGGCTGGCCTGGCATGATCGGCAACACATCGACGCCAATCGTTTTGCCGAGCGTTGCGAGCTGTTCCATGGCGGCCGGGCGGCGCACGTCGAGCGAGGCCATCAGCACTTTGCGCTTCTCAGTTTTCGAGAGGCGGTTGGCGATCTTGGCGGAAGCGGTGGTTTTGCCCGATCCTTGAAGGCCCGCCATCAAGATCACGTTTGGCGGTTCGCCATCGATCCGCAGCGGCACGGACGGCGTTTCGCCGCCGAGCATGTCCACCAGCCCATCGTGGACGATTTTCACGACCATCTGGCCGGGTTTCACCGAGCGGACGACATCCTCGCCCACGGCGTGGACACGGATTTTGGCGATGAAGTCCCGGACGACGGGGAGGGCGACGTCAGCCTCCAGCAGCGCCACCCGGACCTCCCGGAGCGCCGCATCCACATCCGCTTCGGACAGCGCGCCGCGCCCGGTTAACCGGTCGAACACGCCGCTCAGGCGGTCTGTAAGAGCCTCGAACATACCTCACTCCTAACGCCAACGCCGCAACGCAAAACGCCCCGCCGGACGATAACGTCGGGCGGGGGCCCCGATCCGCCTCCCGCCTCGGACGAGGCATGGGCTTGTCAGGAATGCGCTATGGGCGCGCAGCGGGGTGTAGGCGGCCAGGGCCGCGCCGTCAAATGGGCGGGCCTTAGAAAGAGTGGACGAAGCATCCGCGGGGCAAGTAGTTAGACAAATATAACTTAGGGAGAGCGAACATGAATATTAGGAGGATGGCGCTTGCCGGTTTGGCAGCGCTGGCTCTGGCCGCATGCGCGAGCGCGCCGGGCAGCGCGCCTGCGGATCAAACCAGCGCAAATGCGCTTGCCCCGACGCCGCGTCTGCCCGCGCGCGTCGAGGCGCCGCCGCAAGGTGCGGGCCGGGTTTACGCCGCCGATCCGCAACTCGCCGCCGCCGGCTATGAAGAACGGGAATATCTCGTCAGCGGGACGGGCAATATCTATACGTATGACGACGCGCGCCATTTGAAAATCGAGCGCCCGGATCAGCCGTACACGACGCGCATTCTCGTTCGGTATCCGCGCGATCCCGCACGCTTCAGCGGCGTCGTGATCTTCGATATCATGCATCCAGAAGCAGGCCTGGGCGCGCTTTGGCTGCTGGGAAGCGCTTATATCAAAGAGAGCGGCGATGCGTATGTTCAAGTGCTCACGCGCCGCGAACCGCGCAATCCGCTGATTGCAGGCCCGCCCTCCAATCCGGTTATTCGCATCAAGGCGTTCGATCCGGTGCGCTATGCGGCGGTTGATATTTCGGACGGCGGTTTAACGTGGGACATCGTCGCGCAAGTCGGCCGGCTCATTCGCACAGACAGTGCGGAGAATCCGCTGCGTGCGTATCGCCCTCGTCAAATGATCGCGGGCGGTCATTCGGGCTCCGGCGCGCTGACGCTGTTTTACGTCAACGAAGGTTTCGCCGCGCAGCGCATGCCTGACGGATCGGCGATTTTCGACGGCTATTTGATTGGCGAGCCAAGCTGGTATCCGCGCGTGAATTCAACGATTCCCGTATCGCGCGATTTGCCGGACAACGATCCCCGCCAGCGCGTCGCGCCGCGTTCAGAGCCGGCGATTCAGCTTTACACGATGGACGGCGTCGATAATTGGCCGCCCGATATGTGGCGTGGCCGTGAGCGGCCCGACAGCGACGCGGCGAACGATCGTTTCCGGCAATATGTCGTTGCGGGCGCAACGCATGGCGGACGCGCGCAATTGCCTGAGATCGTCGCGTCGCCGTGCGATTACCCGACGAGCACGTTCCCGCTCGATCATTATTTCGCGCTCTCGCTGGATCAATTGAAGCGGTGGGGCAAAGACGGCTTTACGCCGCCGCATGCCGCGCCGTTGCAGCGTCAGGCCGACGGCCATGTCGCGTATGACGCCGATCGCAATCCGCTCGGCGGGGTTCGCTCAACCGCGCTCGACGTGCCGATTGCGAGCCATTTCTTCAACACAGGCTCATCACTGAGTTGCAGTATGGCCGGCGCGCAAGTTCCGTTTACGCCCGCGCGTCTGCGCGCGCTCTACGGCACGGAAGCGGCCTATGTCGCGCGCGTGCGCGCCAGGGCCGATCAACTCGTCGCGGAAGGCTGGCTCTTGCCTTACGCCCGCGATGAAGTGGTGCGCGATGCACAGCAGGTGCGGTTCAACCGATAGGCGTCGGGCTGGGTGCGCGGCAGCCTGCTGCGCACCCGCTCGTCGGGCGTAAGGCGGCCTAAAAATAGGAATGCCCTATGGAAGCCGATCGCCTGCCAGCGTCTGCGGCGCCGACGTTGCGGCAGTTGCAATTTCTCCCCGCTGTCCGGAATGAGGGCAGCTTCGTCGCTGCGGCTTAAGCGGCGGCTTCAGCGCGCAATACGGCTGCGGCAGCGTTGACCACAGCGCCTATCTTCAGCGCTGTCTGCACTTGAGGTGCTGTTATGCCGTGCTTGCGCAATTCCGCTTCATGACTGTCTAGGCACGTGCCGCAACCATTGATGGCGGAGACTGTCAGGGACCAAAGCTCGAAATCGGCTTTGTCTACGCCCGGATTGGCGATGATGTTCATGCGCAAGCCTGCGCGCAGCGTCGCGTATTCCTTGTTCGAGATCAGGTGCGTCGCGCGATAATAGATATTATTCATGCCCATGATCGCGGCGGCGGCTTTCGCAGCTGTTTGCGCCGCTGGTTCAAGGCGAGCCGTCGCCTCCTGCAGAAGCGCTTTTACGGTTTGCGGTTCGCCGACTGCGAATGCGCTGGCGAGAAACGCGCCCCATTTTTGTTGTTCGGTCAGCGTCGTATCTGATGCGAGCGAACCCAGATTGAGTTTCAAATCTTTCGCATATTCAGGCAGGGCATCGCGCAGCGCGTCGAGAGACATTCCGCTTCCTCATTCATAAAGTCAGAGAGAACCGGCGGCCCCTTAACGAGACCGCCGGAATTTCCTTTAGGCAGCCTTCAGCACATCGCCACCAACTTGGCGGTTGCACGGGCAGAGCTCATCGGTTTGCAAGGCATCAAGCACGCGAAGCGTGTCTTGCGGATTGCGGCCCACATTCAGGTTCGTGATGTAGACGTGCTGGATCGTGTTGTCCGGATCGACGATGAAGGTTGCGCGATAGGCGACGCCAGCCTCTGAACGCACGCCCAGGCCATCGACGAGCGAACCGTTCGTATCGGCGAACTGCCATTGTGGAAGGTTCGCGAGATCTTTGTGATCGCGGCGCCATGCCAGCTTCACGAATTCATTGTCGGTCGAGCCGCCGAGAACGACGGCGTCACGATCTTCGAACTCGCGGTTGAGGCGGGCGAATTCCGCAATCTCAGTGGGGCATACGAAGGTGAAGTCCTTCGGGTAGAAGTAGATCACCTTCCACTTGCCCGGGAAGGACGCTTCCGTGACCGTTTCGAACGCGGACTGGCCGCCTTCTTCATGATTCATGAAGCCTGGCTTGACGCCGGTAACGCTGAACGCAGGAAGTTTCTGTCCAATTCCAAGCATTTAAGTCTCCTCGCCGCGTAGATTGTGCGGTGCAGCAGAAGATATGCGCTTGCATTACACTTTGCTCAAATCGATATATCCAACGACTGGAATAGAGAGTTCCTATGGAAGCCGATCGGCTGCCCGCATCCGCCATGCCGACGTTGCGGCAATTACAGTTTTTGAACGCGATCCGCAGCGAGGGTAGTTTTGTCGCAGCGGCCGATGTTGTCGGCGTGACACAGCCAACCCTATCGGCGGGCATCAAAGAGCTTGAGGCGGCGCTTGGCGCGCAGCTCGTGGACCGAGGCCGATCAGGCGCCGTTCTGACGGCGGCGGGCGAGGAGGCGGCGGAGCGCGCCGCGCGAGCACTTTCTGAGGTTGAGGAATTGGTGCGCGCGGTGCGGGCGGCAGGGGAGCCATTCGCAAGCACCTTTAGGCTCGGCGCTATCCCGACGATCGCACCATTTCTTTTGCCGCGCGCCTTGCCGATCTTGCAGAAGAAGTTTCCACGGCTGCGCCTACAATTGCGCGAAGAACATACGGGACGGCTGGTCGATGCGTTGCGCGCGCGGACGCTCGATGCAGCAGTCATCGCATTGCCCTATGAAATGAACGGCATTGAAACCGCAACGGTCGCGGATGATGAGTTTCTCTTGCTCGCGCCCAAAAACCACCCGCTCGCCGAGCGTAACAATCTTGCGCCAGAGCATTTGCGCGCGGATGAATTATTGTTGTTGGAAGACGGGCATTGCTTGCGCGATCACGCGCTTGCGGTGTGCGGATCTTCGCCCGGGCGGCGCATTAGCGATGTGAGCGCGACAAGTCTTGCGACGCTGGTGCAACTCGTGGCGGGGGGCATGGGTGTAACGCTCTTGCCAAAACTCGCTGCTGATGGCGGAGCCGCGGCTGGGGCTAATGTCGCTGTGCGGCCGTTTGCGGAGCCTGTGGTTGGGCGCGCGATCGGCGTTGCTTGGCGTGCCGGCAGTCCGCGCGCCGAGGAGGCGAAAATGCTGGCGAAGCTGCTGAAGGAAACCGTCTTCGCTTAGGAGGCCGGCCAATCGGGTTTCGAGAGTTGCTTGGCCAGATGCGGCAGGCGAACGACAAACCAAATCGCCGCCCATACATTGCCTACAATGAAGATAGGCGCCGCCCATAGCGCGGCCTGCCACCATGTACGCTCGGTCAAGAACACAAGCACAGCAAACAGAACGAAGCCGGCATAGAGATCGGCGATGCTGACGACGCCCCAAGGAAGGCTCACGATCACGTCAAGCTGATCGAGCAACGAGCCGTGGAGGTCTGTCATCGCGACGGCCGCCCAGATCAGCAGGCCGAGCAGCGCCAATCCCATAATGCCGATAACGGCGCGCACAGGCGTCATATATGCGTCTCCCTTGATGCGCCTTCATGGCGTCTGGGCGCGCGAGGTCAAGTCCGCGACGCTGCTCGGGCAAACAATGATTGACGAGGGGGAGCTGCTTCCGGCTCAGTAGCGTTGCGCAATCGCACACGCGGAGACGACATGGATACGCAGACACGACGTTCGCCGCCGCTGCATTGGCTCATGCTTGCGGGCTTCGTGATCGGTCTCGCGTTGGGATTATGGGTAAACCTCAGCATCGGTCCGGACACCGGCTGGGTGCAGTGGCTCACGACCAATGTGACGGGACCGATCGGGCAAATCTTTTTGCGGCTGCTCTTCATGCTGGTGTTGCCGCTTTTGTTCGCGGCGATTGTGGTTGGCGTTGCGGAGATGGGCGATCTGAGGGCGCTTGGACGCGTTGGGCTCAAAACGCTCATCTACACGATTATCGTGTCGTCGATTGCGGTTCTGATCGGGCTTGGCGTTGTGAACGCGTTTCGCCCAGGAGACGGCGTCGATCCGGCGCTCGCGCAACGTTTGCTGGCGGACAGTGCGGAGGGCGCGGCGTCGATCATCGAGAACGCGCCGGAGAAGGTCGAGGCGGGGCAATTCTTTCTCGATCTCATTCCGCAGAATGCGATTCAGGCGGCGGCGGAAGGCAAGATATTGCCGTTCATGGTGTTCGCGCTGTTTTTCGGCGTTGGGCTCGTGATGGTGAAAAGTCCGCAGACGGATCAATTACAGCGCAGCATTGAAGGGCTGTTGGAAGTGATGATGAAGCTCATCGGGCTCGTCATCAAACTCGCGCCGATCGCGGTCGCGTGCCTGATGTTCAATCTTGCGGCGCTGTTTGGGTGGGATTTGCTGGTGCGGCTCGCCTCGTTTGTCGGCGTCGCCGTCGCGGCGATGGCGATTCACATGTGCGTCGTTTATCCGCTTATCGTGTGGATTTTCGGCGGGCGTTCGCCACTGGAATTCTTCAAAAATGTCCGCGAGCCGATGGTGGTGGCGTTTTCGACGGCGTCGTCGAACGCGACGTTGCCCGTATCGCTGCGCGTCGCGCAGACGGAGCTTAAGCTGCCGCGCAATATTGCCCGCTTCGTGCTGACGGTGGGCGCAACGGCCAATCAGAACGGCACAGCGCTTTTTGAGGGCGTGACAGTTTTATTTCTCGCGCAGTTCTTCGGCATCGATCTGACATTCGGCCAGCAAGTGCTGGTGATGTTCGTGTGCATTCTTGGCGGCATCGGCACGGCCGGCGTGCCGGCGGGTTCGCTGCCCGTGATTGCGATGATCCTTGCTATGGTCGGCGTGCCCATTGAAGGCATAGGGCTTATTCTCGGCGTCGATCGCTTTCTGGATATGTGCCGCACGACATTGAACGTGACGGGCGATCTGGTTATCGCAACGGCGGTGTCGCGCGGCGAAACTGATCCGGCGCCGCAGGATGTTGCTGAGGGTGAGCCGTTTACGCCGGCTGCCTAAGATTTGAGGGAGAAGCGCGATGAAATTCACGCATGTGTTCGCGATCGCGGCGGCCGGCGCGCTTGTCAGTTGCGGGCAAATGGCGACGCCTGTTGAAGAACAACCACCGGCGCCGCCAGCGCCTGTTGCGGAAGCGCCGCCGCCCGCGCCGCAATTGCCGTGCGGAATACTTGCGCAGCGCGATTGGACCGCAGAGCTTGGCTCCGGCGCATCGCCGACGCTGACCGTGAGCGGCGTGATTGATCTCGGCACGCCGGGATTTGGCGTCTCGCTTGCGCGCGATCCTGCGGAAGCCGCTGGCGCGACATCAACGACTCTTACGCTGCAATTGCGCCCGCCGTCGGGTATGGTCACGCAAGTCGTGACGCCAACGAATGTGCGCTATTTCGGACCAGCTGGCGGCGCGTATCAAAGCGTGAATATTGTTTGCGATGGCGCGGCGGTGACGACGATAAGTGTTGCGCCGTAACTGCCAACGACGGCGCTCGCTATTCAGCGCTGCGCTCTCCAAGCGATTGCGCAAGCCATTGCTCGGATTTCGATACTTTGTTCGCAATCTCCGAGACGGACCAGCCTTGCCGTATTGCGTCGTCGAAGATTGCGCGCACGCACTCTTCCACGGCGCGGTGTAGCGTATCTTGGTCGGACCAGTTAGCGCCTTTCTTCGGCATGTGCTCGCGTAGTAGGACGCGCACGATGAAGCCGACGAGCGGCGTTGCGCCGTCGCCATTCTTCTCGAGCGCGCGGCGAATGCTCTTATCATACGGCATGCCGATCATTTGCGCGAGCGCGTTCGGCGATAGATCAAGTTTCTCAAGTGCGGCTTGTAATTCGGCCGGCGCCATGCCGCCGGTTTTCACGGCGCTTTGTTTCGGGGTCATCTGCGCTCAATCCATCAATTGTTTTGAGAGATAAACGAATTCCAGCGCTCTCCTCCGCGCGACTTCATTCTGGTTCGCGCTTGCGGCGTGGCCGCCGTCGATATTCTCATAATAGTAAAACGGCATGCCGAGTTCTTGCATGCGCGCCGCGAATTTGCGGGCGTGCGCGGGATGGACGCGATCGTCCTTCGTTGAGGTGACGAAGAAGGGCGTGGGCATATCACCGCGCCGGTGCAGATTGTGATAGGGCGAGAGGTGTTCGAGCCAGCGCCGTTCTTCCGGAATTTCGGGTGAGCCATACTCATCCACCCATGACGCGCCCGCGAGCAGGCGATCGTAACGCAGCATGTCGAGCAGCGGCACCTGCACGACCGCTGCGTGAAAGAGCTCAGGGCGCTGCGTGAGCATCACGCCCATCAGCAAGCCGCCGTTCGAGCCGCCCTGAATGCCGAGGCGGCGCGGGCTGGTGATGCGGCGCGCGATCAAATCCTCCGCAACCGCGATGAAATCATCATAGACGACTTGGCGATGCGTTTTGAGGCCCGATTGGTGCCAGGCTGGGCCGAATTCGCCGCCGCCGCGGATATTCGCCACAACATAAACGCCGCCGCGCTCAAGCCACATTTTGCCAACGAACGGCGCGTAAGCTGGCGTCATAGAGATTTGAAAGCCGCCATAGCCGTAAAGCAGCGTGGGGTTTTCACCGTTCATCTGCGCATCGCGCGAACGCACCACGAAATAGGGCACGCGCGTTCCATCGCGGCTGATCGCTTCGAATTGTTCGGAGACGAACCGCGCATCGTCGAATTGCGATGGCAGCGAGCGTATTGGACGCGCCGAGCCTCCGTTAACGTCAAGCGCGTAAAGGGTGGAGGGCGTCGTGTAATTCTCAAATACAGCGAAAGCGGTGGATTCTTTTGGCGACGCGCCGGCAAATCCGACCGCGCCGTTTGGCGGCAGCGCGATGGCGCCTTCAGCCCATGCCGAGCCGTCGAACGTGAAACGCAGAATGCGCCCGCGCACATTTTCATAGCCTGCGACGAGAACGGCGTCCCGCGTCGCCGTCACGCTTTCGATGCTTTCGCGCGCCGTTGGCGCATAGAGCAAAGCCGCGTCTGGTGTTTCGCTTTCCGCGGTATCGCCTTTCACCGCGATGAGCGCGCCGAGCGGAAAATTTCCCCACGCCTCTTCGAGCGTGACGATGAGATAGCCTTTGTGGATCGCTTGAATATTGGATTTGCGCGGCAGTGAGAGTCGTTGCGCTGCGCCGTTCGCGCCGATGCGCCATTGTACGGATTCAAAGAACGTCACGCCTTCGTGCGCGATGACGGTGCGCGTTCCATCGACGTCATCGAAGCCGCCGACGAACAATCCCATTTCTTCACGCGGAACGCTGAGTATCTCGCGCGCGGCCGATAAAGATTCTCCGCGCCGCAGCGTTTTTACGATTGCAGGATACCCAGATTCCGTGAGCGAGCCTTCGCCCCAATTCGTCGCCAGCGCGATCGTATCGTTATCCAACCATTCGGCGGAGGATTTCGCCTCCGGGATCGCAAAGCCGCCCTCGACAAAGCTTTTCGACGGGACATCGAATTCGCGAAGGATCACAGCGTCCTTGCCGCCGTCCGACAATTCCACGAGGCAGCGTGCGCCATCTGGGCGGCAGGCGACGCCCTTGAACACCCAGTTCGCGCTTTCGTGCGTTGCGAGCGCGTCGATGTCGAGAAGCGTTTCCCAGCGCGGTGCGTTGGCGGCGTAATCCGCGAGCGGAGAGCGGCGCCAGATTCCGCGTACATGCTCGGCGTCTTGCCAGAAATTGTAGAGGTAGCCGTCGCGCACGGCCCCGACCGGCAGACGGTCCTGACTTGTGGCGATGGCCAAAGCTTCGTCGCGCAGCACGGCATAGCGTCTATCCGCCTCCAGCACGGCCAGGGAGCGCGCGTTTTCCGCCCGCACCCAGTCCAGAGCTCGCGTACCCTCGACCTCTTCCATCCACAGGTAGGGGTCTTCTTCAATGGGTGGTTTCATGGAAAGGCAGGCCGTCAGCAAAAGGAGGGGAAGGAGACATAGGGCGCGCATGGCGGCTTTCAAAAGGCTTGACGTGGCGCATGACGTAGCGGATCGGCGCAAAGCCCCTTACATCGTGCGTCATGCGCTATTTCAAGATGAACGGCTGCGGCAATGATTTCGTCATCATAGACGCGCGCGACAAAGGCGCGCTGCCGCTCAGTGCGGCTCAAGCCCGAGCGATCGCGGACCGTAAGACCGGCGTCGGGTGCGATCAGGTGGTCGCGATCGAACGTTCGATCCGGGGCGATGCGTTCATGCGCATCTGGAACCATGACGGCGGCGAGGTGTCGGCCTGCGGCAACGCCACGCGCTGCGTCGGCTGGATTTTGATGGACGAGACCGGCCGCGACATCAGCAAGATCGAAACGGGCGCGGGGCTTTTGCACGCGGCGCGGCGTGGGAGCGATTTGATCGAAGTCGATATGGGCTCGCCGCTGCTGCGGTGGGAGGAAATTCCGATCGCGCGCGCGATGGATACGGTGAAGCTCGATTATCGCGTTGCGTTGGATGGCGTGACGCTCGAAGGCCCGGGCGCTGTGAACATGGGCAATCCGCACGCGGTGTTTTTTGTTGACGATATCGACGCCATTCCGATTGCGGCGATCGGGCCTCGCGTTGAGACAGATCCTTTCTTTCCGGAAGCTGTGAATGCCGGTTTCGCGCAAGTGCTCGCGCCAGACCGGATTCGTTTGCGCGTGTGGGAGCGTGGCGCGGGACTGACGAAAGCGTGTGGCACTGGCGCGTGCGCCGCGGTCGTTGCAGCGCACCGGCAGGGGCGAGCGGGGCGTAAAGCCGAGGTGATCGTCGATGGCGGCGCGCTTACGATCGAATGGCGCGAAGGCGATGATCGCGTGCTGATGACCGGGCCGGTCGAACTTGAAAACAAGGGCGATATCACCCCATGAGGGCGCCGCGGGCTTTTGTGTTGGCCGCTTGTTTTGCCGCGGCGTGCGCATCCGCATCGTTTGCGCCTGTGCCGCAAGAGCTGCGCGGCTGCTGGATTGAGCGGCGCGGCGAGACGACGCTTTCGATGCGCTGGTTTCCGGAAAACGCAGGCTCATCCTGGCGCGGCGATATGCTGACATACCGGCCGGGCGCAGAGCCCCTCGGAGAAACCTACAGCTTGGGTCTTTCCGCCGGTGAAGACGGCGGCGATGCGCCGCCTGCCTGGGCGATCTGTGGCCGCGCCGCGAACGCTGACGCTGCTTCTGCCACCGATTGCCGCCGGGTTTTCTTCCGGGATACCAACCAGGTGCGCCGCGGCGGGCCTTGGGCGGAGCTGCGCGCAACGCCAGAGCGGCTTGTGTTTACTGAGGAAAGCGAGGCGGGGATCATCACCCGCTTCGACGGTCAGCGGGACGGCTGCGACTGAGGCGCATTAGAATTTGTGTCACTGAGCATGCACATGGAGCCTATGCGACGTTGGGGTGATGCATTCGCGAGTGCTTGCTGCTGCTTGCCTCGTTCTTGCGCGGTCGGATTTCGCCACGCTCTTGGCCTATAAGTGCACATAGACCAAACGCCTTTGTTCAATTCTCGTGCATGCAATTCAGCAGCAGCATAGGAAGGGCCGCCGCTGCGGTAATCCTCCTCTGCAACCGCCAAACCTTCGAGCACCATGAATTCTGCAAGATCCACCGAAGGACTTCCGCTTATACGAAGCCAGCAACGAGCAACGAGGCGATCAAGCGCGTAGTCAAGTTCCTGCGCGTCTTTCCTCCAGGCTCCAGTTTCGTCGCCTGGCAAAGGGCTACGGCAAATAACGACGCCGCTGCGGCGGCTCTCAACCAGTTGAGCGAGAACGCTTTGTGCGCGTTCGCCGCAAGCATCTATAGCGCTACCGTTCCAGCATGTTTGATCCTTTTCGAGTCCGTCAATGCCCGACAATCGGATGCTGACATCGCCCCATCGCAGTGTATCAGCGTCTATAATAGTTGATGCGTTCAATTGGCCGACATAAACACGGCGCTCTGTTGTTCCCCCAAAGCCGAGCGCGACAAAGGTGAGCCCTACCAGCGCGCCGAGCGTCGCTGCTCCAAGGCCGAACAACCAACGCCGGATGATTTTTTCGAGCGCTTCGCCGGGTGCGAACGCTATGAGCGCCAAAGCTGCGAAGATAGCGCCTAGACCGATAAACACGCCCATCAACGGCGAGATCGCGCTGCTAACGACCTCCCAATTACTTTCGATACTTCTGGCTAGAAGCGTATTGGGCAATGGTGTTTGCACAAGGTCGAGCAATATCGCGCCGTAAGAGCGCAAGTGGTCCAATACGAAAAATCCAGCGGTCGCCAGAAGCCCTACTCCGGAAATCCAGTAAATTATGCGAAAGGCCAGGCTTATTTGTCGCGTGCTCGCGAGCAACGCGGTCAATGAAGCGCAAAATGCGATAATCGATAGCCATTCCATGCCAGACACCCCAGCTATGGCTACCCTAGGGGAATGCCCTTCTCAAGAGGACGGCCCGCCCCCTCGCGAGTCGAGCGAGTTTCGCTTATCTAGCGGCTATGTCCGGCAAAACGCTCTACGATAAGATTTGGGATCAGCATGTCGTCGCAAAGGAGGCGGACGGCTCCGCGCTTCTCTATATCGACCTCCACCTCATCCATGAGGTGACGACGCCACAGGCGTTTGCTGGCCTCAAGGCCACGCACCGGAAGGTGCGCCGGCCAGACCTGACGCTCGCAGTCGCGGACCACAACACCCCGACCGAGAACCAAGCCGCAGGCCTCGCTGGCGTCAAAGACCCGGAAGCGCGCTTGCAGCTTGAGACGCTGACCAAGAATGTCGAGGAAAACGGCATTCAGTTCTTTCCGATGGGCGACATCAATAACGGCATCGTTCACGTGATCGGGCCAGAACAGGGACGCACGCAGCCCGGGCTCACGATCGTCTGCGGCGACAGCCATACGTCGACGCATGGCGCGTTTGGCGCACTCGCGTTCGGCATCGGCACCAGCGAAGTCGAGCACGTGCTCGCGACGCAAACTTTGCGCACGCGCAAAGCCAAGAACATGCTCGTGCGCTTTGAAGGTAAACTGCCGGCGGGCGTCACGGCGAAGGACATGGTGCTCGCACTGATCGGCAAGATCGGCATGGGCGGCGGCACGGGCTATGTCATCGAATACGCCGGCGAAGCGATCCGCAATCTTTCAATGGAAGGGCGGATGACGATCTGCAACATGTCGATCGAAGGCGGGGCGCGGGCGGGCCTCGTCGCGCCTGATGACAAGACCTACGCGTATATGATGGGGCGGCCGTCCGCGCCAAAAGGCGGCGGCTGGCAAGAAGCGCTGATGTATTGGAAGACGCTGCATTCCGATCCCGATGCGCATTGGGATGCGGTGGTCGATATCGATTGCAGCCAGATTGCGCCAACGATCACGTGGGGCACGAATCCAGAGCAGGTTGCGGAAATCACCGGCACAGCGCCTGCGCCTGAAAGCTTTTCCGATCCCACAAAGGCGGATGTCGCGCGCCGCGCGCTTGCTTACATGGGATTAGAAGCCGGGCAGCAACTTGAAGGTTTGCCCGTGCAGCGCGTGTTCATTGGCTCATGCACCAATTCGCGTATCGAGGATTTACGCGCGGCTGCTGAGATCGTGAAGGGCAAGCATGTCGCGGCGAATGTTGTGCGCGCGCTTGTCGTGCCGGGTTCCGGTTTGGTGCGCTATCAAGCGGAGGAAGAGGGGCTCGACGTGATTTTCCGCGATGCAGGATTTGAATGGCGCGAGCCGGGCTGTTCCATGTGCCTTGGCATGAACCCGGATATCGCCCAGCCAGGCGAACGTGTCGCCTCCACCAGCAATCGCAATTTCGAAGGCCGGCAAGGGCGCGGCGCGCGCACGCATCTGATGAGCCCCGCTATGGCGGCGGCGGCGGCGATCAATGGTGCGCTCACCGATGTGCGGAAACTCGGGAGTTAGGCTGCGATCGACGCTTTCACGCGATCGAGTGCGTACACAGCTTCCATCGCGCAGGGCGCGCCCGTGTAATAGGCGAGTTGGAGGATCACTTCTTTGATCTCGTCTTCCGTGATCCCAAGGCTCATCCCCATGCGCATGTGGGCTTCCAGCTGGGTGACGTGTGAGGTCGCGATCAGCGCTGCGATGGTGATGAAGGAGCGCGTTTTCATCTCAATACCAGGGCGCGCCCAAGGGCCGCCATACAACTCCTCGCAGATGAATTTCTCCAAATCAGGATCAAAACGCAGCGAGCCGTGCGCGCGTCGGCGCAACGCCTTCGGCGCCAAGCAATTGCATCAGTGTTTTGTCGCCGGCCGTTTTGTCATTCGCCATTCTATCCTCCCAAGCCTTGCAAACGCGCCCAATCGCAGGGAAAACCGCGCCATGAAGCCCTTTACCGAGATCACTGCGGTCGCAGCGCCCCTGCCGATCGCCAATATCGACACGGACCAGATCATTCCGAAGCAATTTCTGGCCACTGTCGAGCGCACCGGCCTCGCTAAAGGCTTGTTCTACGACATGCGGTTTGATGGCGATGGGAATTTCATTGAGGATTTCGTGCTGCATCGCCCTGAATATCAGGGTGCGGAAATTCTCATTGCTGGCCCGAATT
>JBEVOS010000020.1:0-3000 GCA_040507435.1 Caulobacterales bacterium
AGGCGTGAATAGCGTTAATATTTACGCTTGGTCCACACGCCGTTTGGCCTAGCGTAGAAATTATCCACAGGCTGGCCAGGGCGGCAAAGGCCCGATAAGACCAGACGATACCGCTCTAAAGGACGATGATGCAGCCTCGCCACGACTGGACCCGCGCCGAAATCCAGGCCCTTTTCGAACTGCCCTTCGCGGAGCTTATCTTCCAGGCCGCCACCGTCCATCGCGCTCATTTCAAAGCGAACGAAGTTCAGCTGTCTCAGCTGCTTTCGATCAAGACCGGCGGCTGCGCGGAAAATTGCGGGTACTGCTCACAATCCGCGGATTTCGATACTGGCGTGAAAGCCACCAAGATCATGGATACGGCCGAAGTGATCGAACAGGCGCGCGCAGCCAAAGAAGGCGGCGCGCAGCGCTTCTGCATGGGCGCGGCGTGGCGAGATCTGAAAGACCGCGACCTGCCGAAGATGTGCGGGATGATCGCGGGCGTGAAAGCGCTCGGCATGGAGACCTGCGCAACACTCGGCATGCTTACGGAGAAGCAAGCCTATGCGCTCAAAGACGCTGGCCTCGATTACTACAACCACAATCTCGATACGGGCCCCGAGGATTACGCCCGGGTTGTTTCCACCCGCACCTACCAAGACCGGCTTTCGACGCTCGCGTATGTGCGCGAAGCTGGCATGAATGTATGCTGCGGCGGGATCGTCGGCATGGGTGAAACTCGTGACGCGCGGTTGGGGCTGCTGCATGCGCTGGCGACGCTGCCGCACCATCCGGAGAGCATTCCGATCAACGAATTAGTGCCCGTTCCTGGTACGCCGCTCGGCGACAGCGAAGCGCTCGATGGCCTCGAATTCGTGCGTATGATCGCGATTGCACGCATTCTCTGCCCGCAAAGCATGGTGCGCCTCTCCGCCGGGCGCGAGAATATGAGCCGCGAATTGCAAGCGCTCTGCTTCCTCGCCGGCGCAAACTCGATCTTCATCGGCGCGAAATTGCTGACCACGCCCAATCCTGAACTCAGCAAGGACCAAGCTCTGCTCAGCGATCTCGGCATGGTTCCTATGTCGATGGCGAGCACAGAGCCAAAGAAGACGCTCGAAGTGGCGTAGTGGAGGATCGCGCATGACGCTTGAGACACTTGCCGCGATCGAAGACATCCGGCGGCTCAAGGCGCGCTATTTCCGTTTCATGGACACGAAAGATTGGGCCGGTTGGCGGACGGTGTTTACCGACGACGCGACGATGCTTGTCGACACTGCCGTATCAACCCGCGGCGAAGATGGAAAACCAATGCCGCTTGTCACTGGCGGCGACGCGATCATTGCTTACGTGCGCGCGATCATCGATGCGGCCATCACCGTGCACCACGGTCATATGCCGGAGATCGAAATATTATCATCAGAGAGCGCGCGCGGAATTTGGGCGATGCGCGATATCGTTCAGCGACCGGGTGGCCCAACAAATCGCGGCTACGGCCATTATTACGAGACTTACCGGCGTTCGCCCGACAAAGGCTGGCAGATTGCAACGCTGCATCTCAAACGTATTCGAAGAGAGAGCTACGCTGCTTAGCTTTTCTTCGCGGTGAATTTCAGCACCAGCACCCACGACGACGTGATGAACCACACGATATTCCACAGAACGATCGGGAAAATGCCGCGTAACAGCCCGTAGCCTGTCCATAGCGCGGCGGCGGCGAGCATGATGAAATACGTGGTGCGCGAGACGTCCGCCGCATCGCCAGATCGTATGATTTTTATAATTTGCGGCGCAGACGCCAGCGAGGCGACGCCGCCGGCGATAAATCCTAGCGCCTCGACGGCAAAGCCGCTCATTCGCTTTCATCAAATCTATTTT
This sequence comes from Caulobacterales bacterium, assembly GCA_040507435.1. Classification (GTDB taxonomy): domain Bacteria; phylum Pseudomonadota; class Alphaproteobacteria; order Caulobacterales; family Aquidulcibacteraceae; genus JBEVOS01. The sequence goes on from JBEVOS010000020.1 coordinate 1,861, forward strand.
CGACCAGTGCTGCGATTGCATCGACGGCGGCCGCTTCATCGGGGCCCGCCGCTTCAACATTGATCACCGAACCGATCCCTGCGCCCAACATCATCAAATCCATCAAAGAGCGCGCATCGGCTTCTTCATCCTCGCGCCGCACCGTGATTGAACTCTCATATTTGAAGGCAAGTTCCGCGAGTTTTCGCGAAGCGCGCGCATGGAGACCGCGCACGTTGATAATCTTTAGCGAACGTTGGACAGGCATTTTCTAAGCGCCGCCGGCCAATTCCACAGATGCGACGCGAATATAGCGCCTGCCGGCATCCTGCGCGTCGAGGGCGGCCTCGGAAAGCGGTTTCTTACCGCGTACTTCGCAGAGCTTGATCAGCATCGGCAAATTCACGCCGGCGATAACTTCGATACGGCCTTGGCCAATGACGGAGATCGCCAGATTGGACGGCGTGCCGCCGAACATATCCGTCAGGATCACGACGCCATCACCCGCTTCCACACGATTGACCGCATCGAGGATATCAGAGCGCCGACGCTCCATATCGTCATTCGGGCCGATTGCGACGGCGCGCATCTGCGTTTGAGGGCCCAGCACATGCTCCGCCGCCGAGACGAACTCGTCAGCAAGCCGGCCGTGGGACACCACGACTACGCCAATCATGCCTTTGCTCCCGCCGCCGTTGCGCGCGCCCTCAGACGCACATAGGCCTCGTTGTTGCCATCGATCATTGCTCCTTTTGCGAGTGCGAGAAAGGCATTGCGACACTTCGCCTCCGTTTTCGGCGGCAGGCGCAGCGCCCGCGCAACGCTATCCGCGCGGGGCGGCAGGAAATTCAACTATAAAGCGCGCGCCGAGCGGCTTTTCGTCCGAGACACCCTCGATATTCTCAGCCCAAATCTTCCCGCCGAAGGATTCCACGATCTGCTTGGCGATTGAGAGGCCAAGCCCGGAATGCCCGCCGAACGCGGCTGCCTGAGGGCGATGCGTATAGAAGCGCCCGAACACCGACCGGAGATTTTCCTCAGGTATTCCAGGGCCTTGATCGTCCACAACCACACGCACGACGGCGGTATCGCGACCACGCGCGATGTTCACCCTTAGCGTCACTACCCCGCCCGCCGGGCTGAAACTCTTGGCGTTGTCGA
>JBEVOS010000026.1:0-9785 GCA_040507435.1 Caulobacterales bacterium
AGGCAAGCGTCGACGCCTCCGTAAACGGCTACCTGCGCGGCGGAGACAAGCTGAGCCTCGCTTACACCGCGCCCCTCGAAGATGATCTTTTCCGCTATTTCGGCCTCAACTACACAACGCCCGTTGGCACGGACGGCCTCACGGCCTCCTTCAATGTAAGCGCGCTCGAAACCCATCCGGCGGAAGCGCCAATAGAAGGAAACTCCGAAGCAGCGAGCGTTGCATTCTCCTATCCGCTTCTGCGCTCTTTCACTGAAAGCACGATTGTCTCTTTCGGCTTTGATGCCCTAAACAACCAGAACTCCGTGTTCGGCCAATCGATCGACACCAGCCGCACCCGCGTGTTCCGCGGCGCGCTCTCACACGCGCTAACAAATGAAAACTCCTTCTCCAGCCTCGCCATTTCGGCAAGCCTCGGTGTCGATGCGCTCGGCGCGGAGGTGAACGAACTCTACGCAGACGCTGATTTTTTCAAGCTCTCCGCGCAAGGCGCATGGATCTATGGCTTCGAAAATAGAACCGTCCTCCGCTTGCGCGGTCAGGCGCAGATCAGCGGCGATCAGCTGCCGCCATCGGAGCAATTCGCGCTAGGCGGCGATCTCTACGGCCGCGCGTTTGCGTCGGGACTCATCCAAGGCGATAAAGGCATTGCCGGATCGCTTGAGGCCGCTTACCGCCCCGAACTCAGTTTCGCGCCATTCCTCGCGGGCTCCGAAATATACGCCTTCACCGATGCGGGGACCGTCTGGACCGCTGATCGCAGCACATTCGAAGGCGGTGACGCCTCACTCAGCTCATTCGGCGCTGGCGCGCGTTTCTTGATCGCGAACAGCGTCTCAATCGGCCTCGAAGCCTCACGCCCGATCGATGCGCCAAGCGCTGATCGCGAAGAAGATGATTGGCGCTTCCTCTACTCGCTTCGCGCCACTGCGCCCTGATTAACCAGCCAAAGGCGGCGGGCGCGGCGCTGGGGGCGCCCCCTCCACATCGCGCGCTTTCTCAAACCGGTTCGCCGCATAGCTACACGCCGCCCAACCGGCGAGAACGAACGGCCCCCCAACCAGCATCGGCACAAGCGGCGGCGGCCCATGCGGCCCAAGCGCAAGCGCCGAAAGCGCCAACGCCAACGGAAATCCGATGCACAGCAGGATAACGCCAGCGCTCATCACCAGGCGCGCTTCCGCACGGAGGTTCTGAGCCTCGCGAAGCCGGGGCGAAGGCGTCTTCGTAAGCATGGCGCTCAGGCCATGCGAAATTTGTGCAACCGGCGAAAGCGCGAGCGTTTTCAGCCGTTAACGCTGTTAACCCGTAACCATGATCGCGCGGATCGCACCCCACGCCGCGCCGGCCATGAGAAACATTACAGCCAGCCACTGGATCAAAAATCCAATCCTCCGCGCGCGCGGATCGGAAACATAGCCAATCATGTAGAAAAACCGCCCAACGACCCAAACCGCGCCCGCTATCGCCGCAATCCTATCGCCCCAATAGAATGCACATAGCCAAAGCGCAGCCAGGAACACCGGCAACCATTCGAGCGTATTCATCTGCACGCGGAAATGCCGCTCAAACATCGGATCGCCCGTGGTTGCAGGCGCATCGATTTTGTATTTCCGCCGCGCGCCCGCCACGCGAACGCCCATCACAAGATAAAGCCCCAGCGCCGCAAGCGTCGCGAGCGCTGTCCAATTAATCAGCGTCATTTTTCATCTCCCCATTCATTCTGGTTTCAGCATGCCTATCTGAATTTTGTGTAGCACGCCGAAAGCGAACGGCGCTTCAGCTTTAGCGCGCAGCAATTGTCTTCACGCGACAAATCCGCAACGCGCGGCCAGGATCGCGGGGCAAGCGGGAACTGAAACAAGGTCTGGAGCGTCGGGAAGGTCGGAGGTGCTGAGTTAGCCATGTCTATCGCCGATCTTTTGGTATCCGATGAGACGGAGCTTGCTGAGCACTATGCGACCCCTGCCGAGCGTCACGCAGACGGCTTGGTGCATGCCGTAGGCCTGCTTCTGGCGCTAATCGGCGGCGCATTGATGCTGCATGCCGCCTTCATGCGCGACGTGCCGATCCTCAGCGCGGTCGCCATCTATGCGCTTTGCTCCATGCTCATGTTGGCGTTTTCGGCGGTCTACAATTTAACCCGCCCGTCTCCCGCGCGCCGTCTCCTCCGCCGCATTGATGAGGCCGGCATCTTTCTGATGATCGCGGGCTCCTACACCCCCTTCGCGATTAAGCTTCTGCCGCCGGGAATTGATCTGACTGTCGTCACCTGTGTCTGGATCGCAGCGCTCACGGGCGCTGCCGGCAAAGTGCTGCGCCCTGATTTGTCAGACCGCTTCTGGTGCTACGTCTATCTTGGGTTTGCATGGGGCTCCGTCTTGCTCGTCGGGCCGACTTTACTTGCGCTTCCCATGCTCTCAATCGCGCTCCTCATTGCAGGCGGCGTCGCGATGAGCCTTGGCGTGCCGATCTACCTCAATCACACGCTGCCCTTCCGCCGCGCGATCTGGCACGCACTCGTCATTGTTGGCGCGGCCGCACATTACGGCGCCATTTTCTTCGGCGTCGTCAGCCCGGCTATGTAGCGTTAAGCTTTGCGCGGCGGAACGACGTCTTTGAACGAGTCCGAGCTTTTCCAGCCCGGCTCGACCGGGGCTTCATCCGGGCGGGGCGCATAGTGCGAGGGCGTGTCAGTCGCAAGGTCCGGAATATAGCGCGGACAATTCGGAAAAATATGCTCTGGCGTGACGCGAATGATCGCTTGCGCGCCCGCGAAAGACGCCATCACCGGATCATCGAGCGAAAGCGCCGCGCGGCCATTCACCCGCAGCCGCTTCGGCGCCGCGCCCATCGTCATGAACAGCAGGCCGACATACGGATTGACGGTGATATTGCCGAGGCTGCGAAACATGCCATTGCCGTCATAATCTGGAAACATCAGAAGATCGGGCGCGGCGATCCTCACAAATCCCGGCAGCCCGCCCTTGAACGAGCAGTCTGGGCGGCCCTCGCCATCCGAAGTTGCGAGCAGGAAAAACGGGGCGTTTTCGATGAAGGCTTTGTCGTCATCCGTGAAAGCCGTGTGGTGCAACTTCTCCTCAAGACGGTCAGCTAAAGCAGTCGAGCCGAAGGCGGCTTGCAGCACGCGGCTGCCGCTATGGTACATACTGGAACCGGATCTGGTCATGACGCGAGCCCTCCGTGCAACGAGGCTACGCCGCTGGCGCGCCGGCGCCAAATATTCGATAGAGTTCAAAGAAAATAAAGGAGGCCGCCGCTCATGGCGTCATCGCTGTTCAGCGATCTTCTGGTGATCGATTGCGCGAGCTACATCGCGGGGCCTGCAGCCGCGACGATCCTCTCCGATTTCGGCGCGCGCGTGATTAAGATCGAGCCGCCAATATACGGCGACGCTTACCGCAATCTGGTGCGCATGAAAGACCCAACCGGCAGTACGCCCGACTATTACTGGACGATGGATGGCCGCAACAAAGAGAGCCTCGCCATCGATCTCAAACAGGATGCGGCGCGCGCCGTGCTGGACAAGCTGATTGATCGCGCAGACGTCTTCATTACCAATTATCCGTTTCACGTTCGCGAAAAGCTGGGCATTGACGCGGAGACGCTCACGGCGCGAAACCGCCAGCTGATCTACGCCTCGATGACGCCCTATGGCGAACAAGGCGATGAGCGGGACCGCACCGCGTTTGACAGCACCGCCTGGTGGGCGCGCTCCGGCCTCATGGCGATGGTGAAAGATACCGAAGACACGCCCTACGCGCCCCCAATGCCCGGAATGGGCGATCACCCAACGGCCGTCTCAATGTACGCCGCCATCGTCACAGCATTGGTGCGGCGCGAACGCATCGGAAAAGGCGGCGTGGTGAGCACGTCGCTGTTAGCGAATGGCCTCTGGGCCAATTCATGCCAGGTGCAAGCAGCGTTGTGCGATGTCGAATTGGTCGCGCGCGAACCGCGCTATGCGCGCTCTCCGCTCAGCGACACGTATCGCTGCGCCGACGGCAAAGAACTTCTGATCGTCGTCAATTCCAATGTGACACGCGAATGGCCACGGCTGGCGCCCGCGCTCGGCCATCCCGAATGGCTTGACGATCCCCGCTTCAACACATCGGCGTCGCGCTTGGAGAACGCAGCGTTGCTCGCTGTCATGATGGAGGAAATTTTCGCCAGCGAGCCTTTCGCGGTCTGGAGCGAACGGCTGACAAAAGCAGGCGTGACGTTCAGCTTCGTCGCGCGCACGTCCGATCACGATACCGATCCGCAGATCGCCGCAAACGGTCTCTTACCTGACTTCATTGACGGCGGCGGACTTAAAACCGTCGATAGCCCGTTCGTCATTGCGGGCGAACAAAAACACGCCCCGCGCATGGCCCCGGCGGTCGGGCAGCACACGCGCGCGATCCTCCAGGAACTTGGCCTGAGCGCCGCCGAAATAGCCGCGCTGGAAAGCTGAGCTACTCGTTCCTGCCCAGCTTCCGGTCGCGTTCCGCTGCGATCCGCAAGCGCAGCGCGTTGAGCTTGATGAAGCCTTCCGCATCGGCCTGATTATACCCGCCCGCTTCGTCGAACCCGACCAGCGCCTTCGAGTAAAGCGAATGCTGCGAAGACCGCCCCGCCACACGCACGCCGCCTTTGTAAAGCTTCAACCGCACACCGCCCGTCACGCTTTCCTGCGATGCGTCGATCGCCGCCTGCAGCATCTTGCGCTCAGGCGTGAACCAAAAACCGTTATAAATAAGCTCCGCATATTTCGGCATCAGCTCATCTTTGAGATGCATCGCGCCGCGATCGAGCGTGATCGATTCAATCGCGCGATGTCCATGCCACAGGATCGTGCCGCCTGGCGTTTCGTAAAACCCGCGTGACTTCATCCCGACATAACGGTTCTCCACGAGATCGAGCCCGCCGATCCCATGCTTCTTGCCAGCATCGTTCAGCGCCTTCAGCAGCTCATGCGCCTTCATCGCTTTGCCGTTGATCGCCACGAGATCGCCGCGCTCAAACGACAACGTCACATATTCCGCCTCATCCGGCGCCTCTTCCGGCGTGATCGTGCGACGGTCCACGCGCTTCGTCACGACATCCGGCGCCTCGATATCCGGATCTTCCAGCACTAGCCCTTCCGATGACGTGTGCAGCAGATTGGCGTCGATCGAAAATGGCGCGTCCTGCTCCTTGCCTTTCGCGACGTCGATGCCGTGCTTCTTCGCGTAAGCGATAAGATCGGGGCGGCCCTGAAAATCCCACTCGCGCCACGGCGCGATGACTTTCACATCCGGCTTCAACCCGTAATACGAAACCTCGAAGCGCACCTGATCATTGCCCTTGCCTGTCGCGCCGTGACACACCGCATCCGCACCGACCATATTGGCGATCTCGATCTGCCGCTTCGCGATCAGCGGCCGCGCGATCGACGTGCCGAGCAGATATTGCCCTTCGTAAAGCGTGTTCGCGCGAAACATCGGGAACACGAAATCGCGCACGAATTCCTCGCGCAGATCGTCGATAAAAATATTCTCCGGCTTCACGCCCGCCTTCAGCGCCTTGTCGCGCGCCGGCCCCAACTCCTCGCCCTGCCCGAGATCGGCCGTAAACGTCACGACCTCGCAGCCATAGGTCTCCTGCAGCCATTTCAGGATGATCGACGTGTCGAGCCCTCCCGAATATGCAAGCACGACTTTCTTGACGGAACCATGAACGGTCACAGGCGGAACCTTGGCTGAAGGGGGTGAAATGATCTGGCGCGGACCAATACAAGCCCGCCGCGCGCTTCGCCAGTCTTGGCTTAAGTCTTGGCTTAAGTCTTGGCTCTTAAGCCTTGGCGCTTGCGGCGAGCGCGTGGGCGGTTAGGCTAGCCTCAACATACAGGAATAACCTCGGGAGCCCCGCTATGTTCGTCGCCATGAATCGCTTTCGCATCGTGAAGGGCCACGCGGGGGATTTTGAGGAAATCTGGCAAACCCGCGACTCGCACCTGAAAGACGTACCGGGCTTCAAAAGCTTCAATCTGCTGCGGGGGCCAGAGAAGGAGGATCACATCCTCTACGCGTCGCATTCGATCTGGGAGAGCCAAGCTGCGTTCGAAGCATGGACGCGCTCGGAAGCCTTTCGCAAAGCGCACGCCGGCGCAGGCGAACGCCGTAATATCTACCTCGGCCATCCCGAATTCGAAGGCTTCAACACCGTCGCGAATACCGGGGCATAGCGCTTGGCGCCTATTCTGCGCCCCTCCGCGTCGCGAAGACGAGCCACACCGCAATGACGGCAATGGCCAACCCAAAAATACGCCGTACAAGAACTTCACGCGCGTTCTTGTTGAGATAATCGTGCGCGCTCCCTGCCGCCAAAACGATGGCGCCGTGCACGAGTACGCTGACAAGCAAATGCGTCGAACCGAGAAATAGAGTCTGCGCCAACGGAGATGCGCGCCCGGCAACCACGAAAGTTGGTAAGATGGTGAGGTAAAACACCGCCGCTTTTGGGTTAAGCAGATTAGCGATCAGACCACGCATAAATCCATGGCGCAGCACGCGCCCTTCACGAAACTGGCCAGTCGCCTCGGGTTGGACATTGTCCGCGCCAGTCCAGGTTTCCCACGCCAGCCATAGCAAATAGACGATGCCTGCCCAGCGAAGGACTTCATAAGCGGGACCGCCGCGAACCACGATCTCCGCGATTCCGAACGCCGCCGCCGCCATGTAAACACTGAGGCCGAGCGACACGCCAGCAACTGCAGCCATGCCCGCTGCACGCCCGTGTCGCGCGGCGAAAATCGCAAGCCACCCCATATTCGGGCCAGGCGTCAGTTCAACCAGCGCAACAGCTATCGTGAACGGAATGAGGATGGTTGGATCAACGGGTAAGTTCAATGAGGCGTTGCCTGCTGTTCGTTGGGCGCGATTGCTCGGTGAGATACGACGGCATCCCAGTTCGAAAAAGCGGGGATAGAGTCCAACTTATCCGACACCTCCAAACCTGTGCTCATTATGCGCCGTTCCTTGCACGGGAGGTTTGAGGCGCTGCAGCCCAGCAAATCACTGCAAGGGGACAGGCGAGCGTGAAAGGCGTTTGCAATCGTCCAACAACCCAAGACCGCTTTCTACGGATTGCCTACGGGAGCTTGGAAGGATGCGGGCGCCGGCTGCCTCCGGGGATTGAAACTGGAGGGTCTGGGAATGGCGTTCCCACGCGCCGAAGGCGGGCCGCACTTGGAGATAACACCTCCTCACGCGCGGGGCTTTCGTCCAATCGTCTGAACGGGGCGCGCAGACCGCGTCTTATCAGCCGTCTGCAAGGGCGGCATTACCTCGGCGTGGAAACGCGCCCCGCCTCCCATCTGCGGGAGAGGAAATGGGCAAGAGTTTTCAAAGCGAAACGGCATTGGCTGTTCTGAGTCATGTCCGCAATAATCCGCAGTCATTCCGGCTCGCGAAGCGAGAACCCGGAACTGAAGGGCAACGTCGTCGCACCAGCGGCCCTAGGGCCGGATCAGCGCTGCGCGCCCTCCGGAATGACCTAAAGTATTTCCCACAAACACACGCACTAACGGCCCCCGGCAAAAACTTAACCCCTCCCTAACCGCCAAGCGGACAAAAAAAGAGATGACCTATTCTGAGCCGATCCTCTTTCCGACCGCATTGGATGTGGTCGACGCGCGCGGCTTTCTCGCAAGCCTTTCAAACAAGATCGAAGGCTTCTTCTATCGCTGTCTCAACGACGCCGATTACACGATGCTGTATCTGTCGGGCGGCTTCGATCGCATGCTCGGCCGCTCCGGCGCCGATTTGGTGAAAAGCCGCAGCTCCTATTCGGAACTTACCCATGGAAATGACCTGCGCCGCGTCATGCGCGAAATCGATTCTGCACTCGATGAGCACCGCAGTTGGCGCGTTGTCTATCGCCTGCGCCGCGCAGACGAAACTTACATCCCCGTCCTCGAAACCGGCGGCGGCGTCTTCGACCCAAAAACCGGCGAACTAAAATATCTCGATGGCGTCATCCTCGATCTCAACAAGATCGCTTAGCGCTTACACCATCACCTGATTGCCAAGCTCCACCGCGCGGCCGGACGGAATGTGGAAGAAGTCCGTCGCATTGGTCGAATTGCGCGAAAGGAAAATGAACAAATGATCCTGCCAAAGCGGCATGCCGCTTTTCTCGCTCGGCACCACCGTGCGGCGTGACAGGAAAAAGCTCGTTTTCATAATGTCGAACTTGAGCCCAAGCTTGCGCGCTTCCGTCAGCGCCTTGACGACATTCGGCGTCTCCATGAAGCCAAACGTCAGCGTCACGCGCTTCACGTCCGCGATAAAGTCTTCGATCTTGACGCGCTCGCTATCGGGCGCGCGCGGCATGGCAAGCGTCTTCACGGTCAGAATGATGATCTGCTCATGCAGAACCTGATTGTGCTTGAGGTTATGCATCAGCGCCGCAGGCGCCACGTCCGGGTCGCCCGTCAAAAAGATAGCGGTTCCCCGCACACGGTGCGGCGGATGATGCGCCAGCGTCTCAAACAATTTCGCGAGCGGCTCATCACGACGCACGGTTTCAGCCAAAATCCTCGTGCCGCGCACCCACGTCCACATTACGATCACGAGGCCAGCAGCCAGCATCACCGGCACGAACCCGCCCTCAAGAAACTTCGTCATGTTCGAGGCGAAAAACACGCCTTCCAGCAGCAGAAATGGAACCATCGTCGCTGCCGCAAGCGCGACCGGCCATTTCAACATTTTCCACAGCACGATGAACGCCATCACCGTCGACATCAGCATCACGCCCGTGATCGCAATGCCGTACGCCGCCGCCAGCGCGCTCGACGAGCCGAACGCCAGCGTGAGGATCAACACGCCCGCCAGCAAAATCCAGTTCACCTGCGGCATGTAGATCTGGCCGATCTGCGTCTCGCTCGTCCGCTTAATTTCCATACGCGGCAAAAGCCCAAGCTGGATCGCCTGCTGCGTCAGCGAAAACGCGCCCGATATCACCGCTTGGCTCGCGATAATCGTCGCGGCGGTCGCCAAGATCACGAACGGCAGCCGCGCCCATTCCGGCGGCATCAAGAAGAACGGATTTTCGATCCGCTCCGGATGCGCGAGCACCATCGCGCCCTGCCCGAAATAATTCAGCATGAGGCATGGCAAGACGAGCCCGAGCCACGCCGCACGAATAGGCGATTTTCCGAAATGACCCATATCCGCATAGAGCGCTTCCGCGCCCGTCACTGCGAGGAAGACAGACCCAAGCACGACAAAGCTCAGTCCGGGATGCGAGAGAACGAACGTCACCGCGTAGTAGGGATTCACCGCCAGAAAAATCTCGGGATCGTCCGCGACATGCATCAAGCCGAGCCCGCCGAGCGTCAAAAACCAAACGAGCGTAATCGGCCCAAACCACGCGCCGACACGCCCCGTGCCGCGGCTTTGAATGAAAAATATCCCAACAAGAATCCCGATCGCGATCGAGAGCACCAATTGCTGCGTGATATGGCCCTGCAGCGCAGGAACCTCCGACAAACCTTCGACTGCGGAAAGCACGGAGATCGCCGGCGTGATGATCGCATCGCCATAAAACAGCGCAGCGCCCACCATCCCGAGCCCGAACAGCACCACGGTGCGATTGCCGAGCGCGCGTTGCGCGAGCGCCATCAGTGCAAGCGTGCCGCCTTCGCCCTTATTGTCCATTGAGAGAACGATGATGACATACTTTATCGTCACCAAAATCGAGAGCGCCCAGAAGATCAGCGAAATAATGCCGATCACTTC
>JBEVOS010000031.1:0-6871 GCA_040507435.1 Caulobacterales bacterium
GGATCGAGCCCGAGATCGCTTGCGATATGTTTGAAACGGTCGCGGTAGATCACTTCCGTTTGCCAATGGCGGGTTTCGAAATCCGCATCGACAATCGCAAGCTCTTCAGTGCATTGCGCCCGCGATAGCGCGAGCACGGAATCGACAATGCGCTTTACGCGCTGCATCTGCGGCGCGTTGGCGTCCCGCGGCTCTGGCGCGATGTGAAAGGGCCGCACAACCACACGTGCAGGATCGGCCCATAATCTCAGGTCGTAGGTTCTGACTTGCACGATGCGCCCCGGCCCTCAGTGCGCGACGACGTCCTTGGAAGCCCGTCTGGCCGTGCGCGCTAATGCTTGCATGGAAACAAGCGCGCTTTGAAATGCAAGCACAGATTCAGCACCGCGATTAAGATTCGGCCCATGACGGCCAAGACCGTCATAGCACTCACCTATACCCGCATCGGCGATGGGTTGGGCGAGGTCATTGCCGCCTAAAAACCAGTCAAGAGCGCGCTGCGATTCATCGAGCCAGCGCTGCGTAGGATCGGCGGCGTATCCAGCCGCGCAGGCGTCGATTACAGCCACAGCTTCCAGGGGCTGTTGATCAAATTGTGCCGGCGGCGAAAATGCTCCGCCGCCGAAGGTTTCCGATCCGACTGGGCGAAAGGGCGCGTCGGGCGCGGCATGCACCGCATTCAACCATGCAAGCGATTCAAGGCCGACCGCGATTGCCTTATGATCGCCGAGCAACAGACCGGCGCGCAAGAGCGCCTCGGGCAAGCGCGCATTATCATAGCTCAAATGCGGCTCAAACCAGCGCCAGGATGGGCGCGCAATGCTCGTGAATTTTTCTACGAGCCACGTGCAATATTCTTGTAGAGCATTCCGCAATTCAGGCCGATCGGAATTCGCGGATAAAAAACTCGATAGGCCCAGCATCAAGAACGTTTTTGCGCGCGTCGCGGACAATTTTTGAGCTGACGGGAATGCGGTCAAGAAAAGAGTTTTTGACCAGCGCGTCAGTTCCGGACCGAGCGCGCCTTCGCTTACGATTCCGAGCGCGTGCATAGCCCTGCCAAAGCTATCCGGCGAGCCTTCGTTTTCAAGCCAGGTGCGTTCGTAGCTCATAAAATTGCGGAATGTGGCGGCGCCTTCGTTCCAAGCGTGCTGGACGAAGGCTGCGTAAGACATGGCGCGAGACATGTTCGCTTCGCCGCCAGCGGAGCGCAGCCGCGCCATCAGCGCGAGCGCGCGCGCGTTGTCGTCAAGGCAGTATCCGTGACGGCGATCCGGCACGCAGAAGATAGAATGCTGCATGATCCCGCAATCGTCACTGAGACGCTCAACGCCGTTCAGATTGGGCTTGGGCAAACCTTGGACAGAGAATGACGGCGCTGCCGCAGCTGCCTGCATTTCCGCGCGTGCGATTGCGAATGTCTGCAGGTAGCGATCCGAGCACCGCGACCAGATCGTATCCCGGCCAGCAGCGTAAGCGTTCGCGCGAATTTCGTCCCGCCTGCCCTCGTCAGTCAGAAGCTCCAGGCACGCATGTGCAAACGCCTCACTATCATTGAAGGGCGCGAGAACGCCGCGATCGCGCGCCAGCAATTCCTGCGCGTGCCAATAGGGCGTCGATATCACTGGCTTGCCGAGCGCTACCGCATAGGCAAGCGTTCCTGATGTGATCTGGGCCTCGTTGAGATAGGGCGTTACGTAGAGATCGCATGCTTCGAGATACCGAATAAGCATTTCCGTATCGACGTAGGCGTTCAGAAAAAGAAGATTTTCGGAAACGCCGAGTTCACGGGCGAGCTCCATCAGGCTTTCGCGATAGCGTTCGCCCTCATTTGCGAGAATGTGTGGATGCGTTGCGCCGAGCACGACGTAAAGCGCGTTCGGCCGCTCCTTCACGATCGCCGGCAATGCGCGGACCATGCAATCAATGCCTTTGTTCGGCGAGAGAAGGCCGAATGTCAGCAGCACTTCCCGGCCGCCTAGGCCGAGCGCATTTTTATGCGTTGCGCTATCTGTGAACGGCCGGTCCGGCGCGCCATGCGGGATAAGCGCGATTTTTCGCGATGGCGCTTTATAGACATCCATCAAAATCTGCCTGCCCTTTTCGGACATGACGACAATTTTAGCCGAGAGTGAGATGAGCCGAAGCATTACCCGTCGCTGATCTTCATTTGGATTGGTCAGCACCGTATGCAGGGTCGTCACGACCGGCTTTTTCAGACGCTCGAGCAGTATAAGAAGGTGCGCGCCTGCTGGGCCGCCGAAGATGCCGAACTCATGCTGAACGCTCACGACATCAGCATCAGACGCATTGATGCGCGCCGCAGCCCGCGCATAGGCGGTTGGATCATCCGCATCAATCGAGAGATCAACCTCGGCCGGGTAATTATATTCCTGCTTGCCGTCGTTCATCGCGAAGACGGCGCCCTTTAAACGCAGATCGGTCGCACGGAGGGAACCGAACAGGTCGCTCGTGAAGGTTGCAATGCCGCACCGCCGGGGTGGGAAATTCCCGATCATCGTAATGTTTAGGGGCTTCGCGTCGCCTTGCACCTGTGGAACGGGACGTTTCACGTCATTCACCAGGTCAAGCATAGGGCCCTCTTCGCTGTCGGAACCGTGACCAACGCACGGAAGCGCCTAAACGATCCCGCAAGTGCGAAATATTTTTGTTCCGAAAGGAGCCGGGCTAGAGTCATGCTGAAAAAGCGGAGGTTCAGCGTGATCGGCGTAGGTATTGGCGGCTGGATCTATGAGCCGTGGCGAGACAATTTCTATCCGAAAGGCCTGCCGCAGGCGAAAGAGCTGGCGTTCGCGAGCAAGGCGCTGACGTCGATCGAAATTAACTCGACGTATTACGGCTCACAAAAGCCCGCGAGCTTTACGAAATGGGCGTCTGAAACGCCGGACGATTTTGTGTTCTCCGTGAAGGGGCCGCGCTTCACCACCAATCGAAAGGTGCTCGCGGAGTCAGGCGAATCGATCGCGCGCTTTTTCGATAGCGGCGTCACCAAGCTAGGCGCCAAGCTCGGGCCGGTCGTCTGGCAATTTGCGCCGACAAAGAAATTCGATCCTGACGATTTCGGTGCGTTTCTCTCGCTGCTTCCGGCAGAGGCCGACGGGTTAGCGTTGCGGCATGCTCTTGAGGTTCGCCATGAAAGCTTCGTGAGCGAAGGCTTCGTCAAGCTCGCGCGCAAGCATGGCGCGGGTATCGTGCTCGCGGATTCGGAAGATTATCCGCTGATCGCTGACGTGAGCGGCGGGTTCGCTTATATGCGGCTGCAACGCTCACAAGCGAAAGAGAAGACTGGCTATCCGGCGAAGGAAATCAAGGCGTGGACCGAGCGCGCGCTTGCAATGTCACGCGGCGAGGCGCCGCCTGGCCTACCCCTCCTCGCCAAACCCACCGCGAAAAAGAAACATGACGTGTTCGTCTACGTGATCAGCGGCGCAAAAGAACGCGCACCGCACGGGGCGCAAGCGATTATCGCGGAGCTAAGTAAGGCGGGCTAAAAGATTTCCAGATCGCCCGACGCGAATATCCTCTCCGACAACCTCGGTTCTGGCGATCTTTGGGGCGCCGCGGCGGCGAAGAGCGTGGATCGCAGGCGCGCGTTCATATCCTCAAGGGAAATTGCATCAACTGCAGAGCGCATGTCGAGCAACGCATCGGACGGCGCGTTCGCGGCGGTATTGAGCAAGAGCGCATGTAAAGCTGCGGCATGCTGCACCAGACGGTCGAGGCCTTGCATCTCCTCAACGACCGCCTCGCGGGCTTGCAGCATGGGCGCGAGCGCTGACAAGGTTTGCTCAAGCCGCAAGCCGAGAGTGGCGAGCACCGCGATCTCATCTGCGCAGGCGCGAAGGATTTGCGGCAGCGGCGTCAATACGTGCGCGGGTTCATGCATGATCAGAACAGCTCCAAATCGCCGGCCTTTTCCGCGGGCGGCGGCGTTTTGACTTTGGCTTCATTCGCGACGACGCTGTCATCGGAGGCGGGCAACAGCATTTGGCGGGCGCGGCCGTTCGCGGGCCAGAATTGTATGCGGCGTGCGCTCACGCCGCCGAGGCTGGCGCCAATGCACGAAATGCCTTCTTTCAGAAGAAAGCTTTCCGCGAACGCGGCGTTTTGCGCGCCGATATCCGATAATCCCCGCACGATACGCGCGCCGCCGAACAGCCTTGCTTCGAGTCTGTCCCGGCGGCCGCCATGGCGGAGAATGTCGTTGATCAAAAGCTCCATGGCGTTGACGCCGTAAGACAGAGACTCACCACTCGCGTTGGAATCCCCAGGCAACAGAAAGTGATTCATACCGCCGATTTTGACATGCGGATCACGAATGCAAGCGGCGACGCATGATCCCAGCACGGTTGAAAGCACGATATGTTCTTCGTCACTGACACGATATTCGCCTTGAATGACGTGAATGACCTTTTCGGCCGGTGCGAAATCAGCACGTACATCACCTCTTTGCGCATTGGCCTGATTCACGTGAGCGTTCCAAACACGGCTTCGATTTTTTGTTTGAGACCGGCTGTCGTGAAAGGTTTCACAAGGTAATTGTTGACGCCAAACTGCACCGCGCGTTGCACAAGCTCTTTATCCGCGCTGCCAGTCAACATGATGAAGGCGGTCGACTTGATGGGATCATGTGAGCGGATGGCGCGCAGAAATCCGAGCCCGTCGAGTTTCGGCATATTGAAATCAGAGATCACGAGATTGACGGGCCGTTTGACGAGAGATTTCAGCCCCTCTTCGCCGTCCGCTGCGTCGGAAATGTCGGCGATGCCGATCTGCTGCAAGCTCGACCGTGTGAGCGAGCGCATCGTCATCTGATCATCAACGACCAGAACTTTGAGGGCGGAAGCGGCGGGCATCAGACTTTCTCCTCGGCTTCTGCTGAGCAAAGTTCCAAAATTGCATCGGCGATGCGCGTGAGCGGCAATTGCCGCTCAACCGCGCCCAGCTCAAACGCGGCGCGCGGCATGCCGTAAACCACGCATGAGTTTTCATCTTGGCCGAGCGTGCGTCCGCCAGCGTCGCGGATCGCCTTCAAACCGTTGGCGCCGTCGCGTCCCATGCCGGTAAGAATGACGCCCAAAGCGCGCGCGCCGAAGTTTCGTGCGACGGACTCAAAAAGCACGTCGACGGACGGGCGATGGCCGCTCACCGTATCGCCATCGCGCAGAACGCAGCTTGGATCGGCGCCAGCGCGCGTCTCCATATGCGTCGCGCCTCCAGGCGCAATATAGATGCGGCCCGGCTGTAACGGCGCGCCGAAAACCGCTTCCTCGACGTGCGGCTCGCATACGCGGTTCAGCCGGTCTGCGAAGCTTTTTGTGAACATCGCCGGCATATGTTGCGTGATCACCGTCGGCGGGCAATTGCGTGGGAACGTCTGAAGAATCGTCATCAGCGCTTCGACGCCGCCGGTTGATGAGCCGATCGCGATCACACGGTTGTTGGGACGAAAAACGGCGTTGCGTGGTTTGAGCGCGGCACGGGGCGCAAGACCGCGCACGCGCGATCTGGCCGCCGATTTCACCTTCTCCGAAAGATCGTCAAAATCCGGCTTGCCGACGCAATCGACCGCGCCAATCTCAAGCGCCTCCAGGGTAATCGCGGCGCCGGCCTGCGTCAGGGTCGAGACCATGATGACCGGCATTGGGCGCAGCCGCATGATCTTTTCGAGAAATTCGATGCCACTCATTTTCGGCATTTCCACGTCGAGCGTGATCACATCTGGCGATAACGCCTTGATCGCTTCACGCGCTTCATAAGGATCGCCCGCGCCGCCGATGACCTCGATGTCAGGGTCTCGCTGCAGCGTAGACGTGATGACGCTCCGCATTGTGGGCGAGTCATCGACAACAAGAACGCGCACCCTATTCATGGCGGGCTCCCGAAGTGAGTTTGTAAACCGTGAGGCCGTCGCTCTGAAATCCGGGCGCTTCCACACGTTCGGAATGACCAACATAAAGACGGCCACCGGGCTCAAGGCGTGTATGAAACCGCGACCAAACCAGATTTTGCGTCGGTTCCTCGAAATAGATGACGACGTTGCGGCAAAATATGGCGTCGAATTTTCCCTTCATTGGCCATTCGCCAATGAGGTTGAGATGATTGAACGTAATGAGCGCGCGCAGATCATCTGAAGCGCGCCATTTCGTTTCCGCGCCATCGCGCGCCGCCTTGAAATATTTGTCACGCAACTGCGCCGGGATCGGCTCAATCGCATCGGCGCGATAGAGCCCAGCGCGGGCGGTCGCGAGAACGTTGGGATCAATATCCGTGGCCAGGATTCTGATGTTCAGACGCTGCGCATCAGGCGCGACGGCCAGAAGCGTGAGGGCCATCGAATAAGGCTCTTCACCTGTTGAACACGCGGATGACCAGAGACGCATCCGGCCGCCAGACCGCAAATCGTTTAATGCTGGCGCGAGAACCTGATCACGCAAATGCTCAAAGTGATGCGGCTCACGGTAGAAACGCGTAACGTTCGTCGTTAGCGCTGCGAGCATTATGCTTTGCTCTTCGGCGCCACCTTCCGAACATACGAGTTCGCAGTATTTGTCGAATGACCGAAGACCAAGCGCGCGTAAACGCTTCGCGAGGCGCGAGTAGACGAGCGTCGCTTTTGTCTCCGAAAGCGAAATGCCAGATATATCGCGCGTGATTGCCGCAATGCGCTCAAAGTCGCTCAGCGAGAACGGATACTCGCCATCGACCAGCGACTCGCGTTGGAGGTCACGCATTGCGCTCATGCCGCTTCGGCCTCTTCTTGTTCAGGCAAAATATGATCCAGCGCGACCCAGGAGATCATCCTGCCGTCCATAGCGAGAATGCCCTTCACGAAGGTCTTCACAGCGCT
>JBEVOS010000211.1:0-5032 GCA_040507435.1 Caulobacterales bacterium
TGCCCGATCGCCTCGATGGCGGCGCCGATCCGCGACGCGAAGGCGTGGTTGGAAAACTTGCGGCGCAGGATTAACCGGCGCCGATTAGGCAGTTGCCCGTCAATTCGAATACTCGAAAATTTTCACCTCGCTCGATGAAATGGTACCGCGCAGGCTTGGGGCGCCTCGGATTATTTGGATCACGAGTCGCCAAAATAGTTCTCGTTGAGCCGTCGTCCATACGCTCCAAAAAATAGAATCGCGAGCCGTCTTCACCTACAAGAGCGAATTTCTGATTTTCGTTGTTCTGTCCTCCAAAAACTAGCGAAGGCTCAAAGTATTCAAATTGCAGCCTCAATGGACCACCAGTCCACGGACTTTGCGTATCTGGGTTACTGCTCGCTACGATTCCGCTATCGAATACGCAAGCGACCGAATGCTCGCTTTTTGGCGTTGTTGAGCATGAGACAGTGAATATTAAACCCGCAACTCCGATAAAAATCCGGCAATGCAGTTTCATTTTCGCCCCAGCTTTACACTTACCAACTCAGCAATTTGAGCCCTGGAATGTCTGCAAAATCGTCCTGATTCATTGTCACCAGTGTGGCACGGTGAACGATCGCTTGTGCGGCGATCATCCTGTCGAGCAATTTGCGGCGTGAGTATCCCGCGTGCTTGACGATATTCGCGTATGCGCCGGCCGCTTCGTCGTCGAACACGAGAACGCGGATCGCGCGAAACATTAGATCGAGCGCCGCACGGCGCTGTGATGATAGGCTGGGCTCGCGATAGACGCCGCCCTCCAATTCAACGCGCGTTACAATCGACATTAAAACAGGGCCGCCGAGCGCCTCTATCTTGTCGATCAATTCATGCACGCCGTCGCGCACATGGATCGCGACATTTGTATCGATCAGGTGCGCCACTTTCAGAGGCCGGGACGCTCTGGCAATTCTTCCCTATCGCGTTCTTCGACGCTCGGCAGTTTTGGCAGCGCCTTGAGCCGCGCGACCATTTCAGAAATGGACAATGAGGCCGGATAGATCGTCATCACATCGCCGGAGCGGACGATCACCAACTCGACGTCCTCCCCGAAAGCCACCTCTTTCGGCAGACGGACGGCCTCGCTGTTTCCGCTTCTAAAGGTTTTGGTGCGAACAATAGCCATAGTATATACTCGTATATACTATGGCTTACGATGCGTCAAGCGGGCAGAGCGCTAATTCTGGACGAAGCGTTCCGTGATCGGCTCGAAAAAGCCGTTCGTCCCGGAGGAGCGATCTGCGGAATCTGTCATCGGCATTTTGCCCGCCATCGCTGCTTCCTTCAGTTTCGCTTGCGCCGCGGCAGCCGATTCAGCCTCGACTTCGTAGATCGTGAGATATTTATTCGCGCCCTCGCCGACGACTTTGAAACGTTGTGCGGTTTTGAACGGGCCGACCCGGAGCACGTCCGGAATGTGCTGGTTGTTGTACCAAGCGTTGAACTCGTCATCGCGGCCTTCGGCTGCGTTCGCGAGCGCTATAAAAATAAACTTCGCCATATCGATTGTTCCTCCACCGTTGGGTTTAATTGACTAAGCGGACAAGACGCCGTCAACGAAAATATTGCTAAGCGCCGGGCAACGTCACGAGAAAGCAGGCGCCGTCCGGCCCGCTGCGCGCGAGCGCGAGATCGCCGCCCTGCGTGCGCGCCAATTCACGCGCGATCGCGAGGCCAAGCCCCGCGCCATGCGAATCCGTCGATGCAAAGGGTTCGAACAATCGCGCCTGCACGGCTTCCGGTACGCCCGGCCCGTTATCGACGATTTCAATCGCGCACAAATTTCCTTGCCGCAAACCGCGCACCACGATCTTCGCACCGTCACGCCCGCCAAGCGCTTGCGCCGCGTTGCGCAGAAGATTCACGAAGAGCCGATGCACGTGATCTGCGTCCGCAATCGCAATCACGGATGGGTCAATGTCGATGCTCACTTGCACATTGGTCGCAATGATCAGCGCATCCGTTGCGGCCTCCGCCACAGCTTCATCGAGCCGCACGGGTTTTAGAACGGGCGGCTCTTCATCAGCGCGTCCGAAACGCGCCGTGGATGAGGCAAGCCCCGCCGCGCGGCCAATCGCGCGTTCCAAGCGCGGCGCAATCTGCCGGACTTGTGGATCTTCCGACGCCGACAAACGCTCGCTGACCAGTTGCGCTGTCGCCAGCATGTTGCGCAGATCGTGCGCGATCCGCGCGACTGCGCCGCCGAGGGCGGCCAAACGCTCCCGCTGTTTCAAGCTGGCGCGGACCTGCTCAGCCATATCAAATGCGGCGCGCTCGGCGCGGCCGATTTCATCCTGGCGCGCGCTGCGTTGAAACGGAATGCTCGCATCTTCCGGACGATCGCGGAAACGTTCGATCGAATTGGTGAGCCGGCGCATCGGGCGCACGAACACGATGCTCAGTACAATATAGACGATTGCGCCGGCGACCAGCGCAACGATTGTCGAAAACAAAAGTTGCGCGATCGCATAGCGCGCCATCGCGCGTTTCAGCGGCGCTTCGTTCAATACGATTTCAATAAATTCGCCGCTTTCGAATCTTGGTTCGGCAAGAACGCGCAAAACGCGGCCTGACGGCGCCAGAAAACTTTCGACGGCCCAGCCGAAACCCATCGCGCTGTTCGCTTGCGTGTAATCGTAGGTGACGATGCGCGTTTCTTCGTCCGGATCGAAGGGATGTTCGAGCAGCAGCAAGCGCTCGCGATTGCGCTTGAGCGCGACGCGTTTGACCTCCGCGCTGTCTAAGAGCTCGCGCTGCAGCGGCTCAGGCACGACGCTATCTGGCGCGGCTTCCAAAGCGAGCGCGGCTGTCTGCGCGAGGTTTATGCGATCCTGCAGCCAATTGTAGTGAAACGCCGCCAAGGCGGGCGCAAAGAGCAGGACTTCCGCCAGCAGGAACACCGCAAAGGTGAGCAGCAGCAGGCGTCCGGCCAACCCGTTCAAAAACCGGGCAGCACGCCGGATCGGGCCATCGGGTATCGTCTCAGCGTCGCTCATCGTTCCTGCACATACGCTTTTTGGGCATATGCTTTCTCGGCATATGGTAAGGAGCACGCAGGGTTTGCGCACCTGCGCTAGAGCCGCGCTCGCCGGTTTTTATTTCGCGCGCGAGGCGAGCCCAGTCGCTCATCCTGCCTTGACGGGCGCCTTGCCCAGATGCTACCTGCCCGCCTCTTTTTGCAGCCTGATGACCAACGAGGCCCACAGTGGCGACGAAGCGGACGTTCCAACCCAGCAAGCTCGTGCGCAAGCGCCGGCACGGGTTCCGCGCGCGCATGGCGACGGTGGGCGGCCGCAAAGTTCTGGCGCGCCGCCGCGCCAAGGGCCGCAAGCGTCTCAGCGCCTAAATTCCGGGGCTCGCGCCCCTTCCGCCGGCCGTCTCAAGCGCCGCGCGCAATTCCTTTACGTCCAGAAGGGTTTTAAGGCGGTGCGCGCTAGCGTGATCGTCGAAGCGCGCCTCCGGCATCCCCAAGATAAATCCCTTCCCGCCGCGGGCTTCACCGCAACAAAAAAGATCGGCAATTCGGTTGCCCGGAACCGGGCAAAACGCCGCCTGCGGGCGGCCGCCCAGGCCCTTCTCCTGGCACATGCCGCGCCCGGAGCGGACTATGTTTTCGTCGCCCGGGCTGCGACCCTTACGGCCTCCTGGGCGGGTTTGCTTGACGATGTCCAAAACGCGCTGATAAGGCTCCGCGCCGATTTGCAGGGCGCTCCGCGCCGCTCATCTTCTCCGCAAGAAAGCGATTGACGCGATGCTGAACAAGCCCGGCCAAGGCCCAGGCGAGACACGCAATCTGATTATCGCCCTCGCGCTTGGCGCGGTGATCATATTCGGTTGGGACCATTTCTTAGCGAAGCCGCAGCGCGACGCCCGCATGCAAGAGGCTGCGGTCGCCGAGCAGCAACAGCAGGAACGCCCGGCTGTCGTCTCGCGCGAGCAGGCGCTGGAGTCGAGCGCCGGCGCACGGGTGCCGATCGACACGCCCTCCGTGGACGGGACGATCCTTCTGACAGGCGGGCGTTTCGACGATCTCAATCTGCGGCGCTACCGGCAAACGATCGATCCTGACAGCGCAGAGGTGACGCTGCTTGAGCCGACGGATACGGCGCATGCGCAGGACGCATTCTTCGGCTGGGAAGAGCGCGACGCGCGCTACGCTGGCGTCGGCGCCAGCGATACGTGGACGCTGGCTGAAGGCACGCGGCTGACGCCACAGACGCCGATCGTGTTGACGCTCACAACCGGCGATGGGCTCGAAGTGCGCCGGACGATCTCCGTGGATGAAAACTTCATGTTCACCGTCGCCGATGCGGTGCGCAATGTGAGCGATGCGCCGCGCGAGGTGCGCCCGTTCGGCGCCGTGCGCCGTGAAGGCTTGCCGCCCACGTTTCGCGGACAACAAATCGTGCACCAGGGCATGGTGGGCGTATTTGGACCCGAACCGCGCCTTCACGAAGAGCGCTACGAGAACGCCGAAAAGCATGCGCGCGATAAGACGCGCGGCAAGGCCGGTGAAGATGAGCGCATTCTTGAACTCAGCGGCCCTGGCGGCTGGCTGGGCCTTGGCGATCATTATTGGCTAACAGCCATGATCCCGGCGCAGGAAGAGAATATCTCCGCGTATTACGACGCTTCGCCCGATGGCGATCAGTCGCTTTTCCGCGCCGCGTATCGCGGCGATTGGCGCACGATCCAACCCGGCCAGGAAGTGACGTATACGCAGCGGCTTTTCGCGGGCGCTAAGCGCGTCGATCTTCTGCGGCAATATCAGCGCGATCTTTCGATCCCGGATTTCGACAAAGCCGTCGATTGGGGCTTTCTGTTTTTCTTCACGCGCCCGTTCTTCGCGATGCTGGATTTCTTCGGCAAATTCGCGGGCAATTTCGGCCTGGGAATCTTGATGGCGACCGTCGTCATCAAAGTGTTCCTTTTCCCCATCGTCTACCAATCAAACATGGCGATGGCGAAGCTGCGTAAAGTGCAGCCGAAGATGAAGGAGATTCAGGAGCGC
>JBEVOS010000062.1:0-12033 GCA_040507435.1 Caulobacterales bacterium
CTGGATCGCCTTGATCGCGGCCTGCTTGACGTTTTCAGGCGTGTCGAAATCCGGCTCTCCCGCGCCCAAGGAGATAATGTCCCGCCCCGCGGCTTTGAGCGCGCGCGCCTTAGCCGTGACGGCGAGCGTCGGCGAAGGCTTGATGCGCTGAAGCGCGGCGGAAACTGGGGCGGTCATTGCTCGGGTCCTCTCCAAAAGGGGCCGGACCATACAGAGCGCCGCCCGCGCCGCAAAGGCCGAGGCGGATCGCTCTCCAGAAGTTCAAGCGCTTTAGCTGTCGCCGCGCGGGGCTGGGCGCTCGATACGGTCAAGGCTCTGGATCGGGCAGCGCTGGCCGTTCACGTAGACGGAGCCGAATTTATCGAGCGTCCCGTTCCCGCCCGCGTCGAAGGCGATGGCGTTTTCGAATTTGAGGTCGCGCGCACACGGCGCCCAAACCGTCGCGCGATACCAGCGGCTGCCGGCGCGGATGACGAGGCTGTCGTCCGCGCTCACCTGGTAGGAATCGATCGCCGTGGTCGAGAACGGAATCGATGCGTCTTCTTGGACGATCGAAAAGCGCGGTGCGGCGTTTTCTGGCTTTGGATCGGCGAACGCCGCCCCTGCTGCAAGCGCCGCGAGCGCGGCGCCAATGATCATGGCTTTCATCGGGATGCCTCCGGAAGCGATAATCCTAAATGCGCCCGCGCGGTTCCGATTTCTAGAGCCCGGCCCAGCGGCGCATCAGTGAAGCGGCAAGCCCGCCTCCTGGCGCCGCTTCATCATACGAAGCCAGCCATGCAGCCCTTCGCAATCGAGGCCATGCATCATCAGACGATAGCCGGCGCCGATCGTGACCAAGGGAACAAGCGGATGGCCGTTCTTCATGAAGGCGAGGTGATAATCCGTGCCCAGAATTTTCGCGATGTAGATCGCGACCGTTTCATCAAGTTGGAGGGAGTTGGAGGCGCGGATGAAATCATTGCGCGGCAGGAGAAGCGCGTAGAGCGGTGTGTAGACTTCGACGGCGGTTTGAACGTCGCAAAAGTTGAACGCGCCCTTCCTGGTCGGCGGAATGTCGAAGGGGCCATCCGTGATCATCGAGAAATCCGGACGCGCGACAGGCTCCAAATCGCGCTTTTGCGCGCGGAGGCTCATGTTGAGCTGAATGATGAAATTGAAGACGTTCAAATCGTGCTGAAGAAAGACGTTGTCTTGCAAATCCTTGAGCGTGCGCGGGCGCAGCGGGACAGTCTCAATCGTCACATCGCCTGCATTGGCTTTGATGAATGCCAGAATCTCCGTGCCTATATGGAAGTGCCGCAGGATCAGCATGTTGCAATCCGGGGAGCCAAACACTTTCAGACCCCAGTGAATGGTACGATGCAGCGTTCCATTGAGGTTCGGAAAACGCGGCGAAAGCCCGCGCAAGATTTTCACGAACAGAAAAAACACAAAGACGAAGGGGCGGATGATGTTGAACATCCAGCGCCGCGACCATGACGCCGCGCCGCGTAGGAGTGCGCCTTTCGCGCCTTCGTCGATTGGCAAGCTTTGATCGAGATAGAGCGCGAGCCAGGGATTTGGATCTTTCGGATCGAAAGAACCGAACTCTTTCGGGGAGAATCCGTCGAGCGTTCCGCTCACACTGCAATCTCCTCGATCTGCAGCGCGTAGAGGCGCCCGGTCACTTCGGCGACGCGCACGATGCGCTCGGCGATCGCGTCATCAGGCAGAACAAGGCCAAGCATCTCTTTGAACTCTTCGATGTGATTGGCGTCGTTCTCGCCATGATAGAGCAGGAAATGCACCGCGTTATCGGGCAGAGTGAGGGTTTGTTGCGCCTTGCGGCCCCACTCCGCCGCTTTGATCGAGCCGAGCCCTTCGATGATCCACATCGCGCCGAGCAACGCGACTGGGTTGTGCTTGGAGGCTTCTTGGAACATCCACGCCGAAAGCGCCTCCGAGCCGATATTCTTGCGTGCGTTTTGAATGTTTGCGAGCGCGCCGCCGGTCGCAACATAATCCGCTTCGAGCAAACGGAAATCGCGATGCTCGGTTACGGCGTGACGCATTACGCGGGAGCGCAGCTCGAAATGCGCTTCATCGAGATTAGAGGCGGCGCGCGACATCCAAAGCGCGCCGTCCTTCACTTGCTGGCGCAGCCCGATCAGGAAGGCTTGGTAATCCGCGAGCTCCATGCGGCCGCGCGACAGCTTTTTCAGCAGCGGCGTCGACTCGAGACGCTGTTCGAATTCCGTGAAAACGATCGTGAGCCGGCGCAGCACGTCCTCCACGGCGGCGTTCATGGCGAGGCGGCGCCTTGAGCGGGCAACAGCCATCCTGTGACAGACGCATCGATGTTGAGCGCGCGGCGCGCTTCGGCGATCACCTCATCGCGCGTCACAGCCATGATGTCGTCCGGCCAATTGGCGACGTCATCAATGCTTTCACCTGCGGCGAGAGACCCGCCATAGATCGAAGCGAGGCTTTCCTGGCTGTCGCGCGCGTAAATCGCGGCGGCGGCAAGGCTAGCCTTCGCGCGCGCGAGTTCTTCGTCCGTCGGACCCTGTGCAAGGAATTGCGCGATGACGAGATCGGCTGCGGCCTCGACGCGCTCGAGCGTCACGCCGTCAGCGGGCGTTGCATAAACGGTGACAGAGCCGCCGCCGAGGCCGGATGTATCGCTGCCAGCGCCCGCGCTCACCGCGATGCGCTGATCCTCGACAAGCGCGCGATATATCCGGCTCGTTTCCGAACCGCCGAGAATTTCCATCGCAACATCGAGCGCGTGCGCTTGGCGGCCTGTGTCAATGCCGTAGCTAATCGAGGGGTAAAGGCGCGTCAGCGAGGGCTGGCGGACTTTTTCGTCCGTATGCGAAACACGCATCGGACCGCGCGGAGGGGGATCTTTCGTCCAATTGCGCGCCGGCAGATCGCGAGTCGGGCGCAGGCGGCCGAAGTAACGCTCCGCCAAAGGGCGCAGCTCGGCCGCATCGACATCGCCCGCGACGACGAGGATCGCGTTATTTGGCGCATACCAGATGCGATAGAAATCGAGCGCGTCCTGGCGCGTCAGCCCTTCGATCTCGTGCATCCAGCCGATAATGGGCGTGCCATAAGGATGATGCGGATAAAGCATCGCGCGCATACGCTCGTAGAGCACAGCGCCGGGATTGTTATCGATGCGCTGGCGGCGTTCTTCGGTAATGACGGCGCGCTCTGACGCGATCTCCTCCTCGCTGAGCTGGAGATTGCGCATGCGATCGGCTTCCATGCGCATGACAAGTTCAAGCCGGTCGCGCGCGATGCGCTCATAATAGTTCGTGTAATCCCAAGACGTGGAGGCGTTATCGTCACCGCCATTACGGGCGATCGTGCGCGAGAATTCCTCCGGGGCGATCTCACGCGTGCCTTTGAACATGAGATGCTCAAGGAAATGCGCGATGCCGGATTTGCCCGGCGTCTCATCGGCGGCGCCGACGCGATACCAAACTTGCTGCGTCACGACCGGCGCGCGGCGATCGGTGATGACGACGATTTGCATCCCATTGCGGAGCGTGAACGTCTCCGGGCGCGGCATCGGCTCGGCGTGCGCGGCGATCGGCGCCAAAAGCGCCGCTGCGAGCATAAGGCCCGCGCGGCGCGCTTGCTTCGAGATGTGAGCGATCACTCCGCCGGGCCGCTTAGGTGCCAGGGAGTTTCTCTTGGTTGTCATCGCGGGAGATCGTGACCTGACCGCCGCCGGTGGCGCGGCGAATGGCTTCGGCCTCAGCGGCGCGCTGCTCTTCCGTGCGGGTATCCGGCGAACTCGCGCTTTGCGTGACACGATCCACGAACGCATCGCCGCGATGAACAACACCGCCCGATTCAAAATCGACTTGGCTGCGCACTGACGGATCGACAGCTTCTGCACCGGCGGCGTTCACGAGACCGCGCTCACCTGCGGATGCGCCTTGGCCGACGTCCTGACCGAAGAGCGCAGCGCGCGCTTCCTGATCAGGCGCCAATTCCTGCGGGCGCGGATCGCCCGGACGCGGCGGACGCAGCGAGTAATCCGGCGGAAGAGTCAGCGGCGCGCGCGTCACGACGCGGAATTCGTCCGGCGTGACTTTTTCCATGCCGAGCGCCCGGCTCATGGTGTTGCAGCTGGTCGCAGCCGCAGCGGCGGCGAGGACGGCGAAAACTTGAACTTTATTCATCGGGCGGATCGCTCCCATCGGCCGGCGCAGTTTCTTAAGCTAGGAGGCCCCATTCCGCCAAGCGGTGGCGGCAGTCAGGAGAGTCACGCCTGATCGGGGCCGTTCTGGGGCGCCCCTTCGGGCTTTGTTTCAGTTCCGGACTTCTTCTCGCTGTTCAAGAGAAAATCGAGCAGAAGCAGCCCGGCGCCGACATTGATGGCCGCATCAGCGACGTTGAAGACCCAGGGAAATCCAAGGCCGGTAAAATCGAGAAAATCGACCACGGCGCCGAATCGGATGCGGTCAACGACGTTGCCCAGGGCGCCGCCGATCACGAGGCCAAGCGCTGTCGCCGTCAGCGGGCGCGCTGCAGTGCGCATCCAGTAGAGGAAAAAGGCGGCGATACCGCCCTGAAGGAGGACGAGCGCCCAGCGGCCAAAGTCAGAGTTGGCGGATAGGAGGCCAAAGCTGACCCCCTCATTCCAGACCATACGGAGATCGAAAATCGGCGTCAGTTCGACAAAGCCGCACCCGAGGTGGATCTCCCGGCAGCCGGCGGGACTGAACGCCATCGGGCCAAGGATCCACCATTTGGAGATTTGGTCGAGCACAAGGACTGCGACGGCCAGAATGAGCCCAAAACGAAACATGGCGCCTTATGACAGGGCTTACGCCCCGCTCCAAGGCGCATCCGCCGATTGAAACCCGTGCGGTTGCGCATTTCTTGCTTCAGGAGAGCGACACGACGCCCCGCCCGGGTCAAAACGCGGCGTCTGAGGAGATTCACCACGTGCGCGTGGCCATCGTTCATTATTGGCTCCTGCGCATGCGCGGCGGCGAGAAGGTGATTGAGTCGCTCTGCGAGCTTTATCCGCAGGCCGATATCTTCACGCATGTCTATGACGCGGCAGGCGTTTCGGACACGATCCGCCGGCACAAGGTGACGACTAGCTTCATCTCGAAGCTGCCCAATGCGAACAAGTGGTACCAGAAATATCTGCCGCTGATGCCGGCCGCCTTGGAGGCGCTCGATCTGACGGCGTACGACCTCGTGATTTCGAGCGAATCCGGCCCGGCGAAAGGCGTGATCGTGCGCCCCGACGCACTGCATGTTTGCTACGTGCATTCGCCGATGCGCTATCTTTGGGACCAGTATCACGCATACCGCAAGACGGCCGGCGGGCTCGAACGGCTCGTCATGCCGTGGCTGTTTCATCCGCTGCGGATGTGGGACGTGACGAGCGCCGCGCGCGTCGATCATTTCATCTCGAATTCAAGCGCCGTGGCGCAGCGCGTAATGAAATTTTGGCGGCGGGATTCTGAAGTTATCGCCCCGCCCGTCGATACCGGGCGATTCACACCTGCGGCGCAACGGGAAGATTTCTATCTGCATGTCGGCGAGCTTGTTCCGTACAAGCGGATCGATATCGCGATCGAGGCGTGCAACGCGTTGCAGCGTAAACTCGTGATCATTGGCGAGGGCCCAGAGCGCGCCAAGCTTGAACGTATCGCGGGACCGACGATCGAATTCCGCGGGAAAGTGCCGGACGCCGCTGTCGCGCAGGCGATGGGCGCGTGCCGCGCGTTTCTTTTTCCGGCGGAAGAAGATTTTGGCATTGTCGCCGTCGAGGCCATGTCGGCGGGCGCGCCCGTGATCGCGTTCGGACGCGGCGGCGCGCGCGACAGCGTGATCGACGGCAAAACCGGGCTCTATTTCGCGTCGCAGACCGGGGATGCGCTGATCGACGCCATCTTACGATGCGAAAGCACGCGCTTTGACGCCATTGCTATCGCGGCGCACGCCGCCGAATTCGGCAAAGACGTTTTCAAAGCCAAGTTCGCCACGCGGATCGACGCGCTGATTGCGGGCCAAAGGTAGCGGCGCGCTTTTCATCGCGGCGGCAATCCTCTAAAAGCCCGCGCTTTGGCCGAAGGCTTCCATTCAATGTCGCGCGCGGTTTTGGGCATCGACAACGGTTCGTTCTTCTACGGAGCGACGCGCGTTTTTGAAAATGTCTCGTTTCAACTCGACGATGCGCGCACGGCGCTTGTCGGGGACAATGGCGCGGGCAAATCCACGTTGCTCAAATGCCTGATGGGCGAACTCGACCTGCAAGGCGGCGCGGTCGTGAAATCGCGCGGGCTCTATATCGGTTATGTGCCGCAGGAAATTCCGCCTGAGTATAAGGGCAAAACGCTGCGCCAGGTTCTGGAAAGCGAATTGCCCGAGACGGACGGCAGCGAGGATTGGAAGGTGGACGTGATGCTCGACGATGTCGGCATCGCTCCGGACAAGGCCGAACTGCCCTTCACGACGCTTTCGGGAGGCTGGCAACGCCTGATGCTGATTGCGGCGGCGGCAAAGCTCAAAGAGCCTAACCTCCTCATTCTGGACGAGCCGACCAACCACCTCGACATCGCGAACATCAACACGCTGGAACGCTGGATCAGCGAAGATTGGCGCATGCCGATGCTGATCGT
The DNA here is from genome assembly GCA_040507435.1 of Caulobacterales bacterium. Lineage (GTDB taxonomy): Bacteria > Pseudomonadota > Alphaproteobacteria > Caulobacterales > Aquidulcibacteraceae > JBEVOS01. The sequence goes on from JBEVOS010000062.1 coordinate 6,642, forward strand.
GAGCCATGACCGTGAATTCCTGAACCGCATGACGGACCGAACCGTGTTTCTGCGGAGCGATGGGGCGCAAGCATTCAAAACGACGTTCTCGCTTGCGCGGGAAGCGTTGATCGAGCGCGATGTCGCGAACGCCAAGCAGCGCGCACTTGAGGAAAAGGAAGTCGACCGGCTGAAGAAAATGGCGGCGCGCTATAAGGCGTGGGGCGTGCTCAACTCTAACTTTCATAAACGCATGAAATCCACCGAAAAGCGGATCGATCGCCTGCAAGCGGATCGCACCGATTCATACGTCGCGCGCAAACGCGATCTTTCGCTGCATGACGGCGAGATCGACGCGAAGATTGCGCTGCGCATTGAGAATTTCGATGTCACGATCCCGGACGGCTCGCGGAAACTGTTTCGGATCGACAAGCTTGTGGTGGGACGGGGGGACCGGATCGCGATCCTAGGCGTGAATGGCGCCGGTAAATCGATGTTGCTCGGAGCGCTCGAACGCGCTTTCGCTAAGCAGAGTGCGCATTATGACGGGGGCGCCGCGATCCGGTTCAATCCAGGCGCCAAGCTTGTCTATTTCGATCAGCGCATGCAGGCGCTGCCGGTGAATACGTCGCTGCTCGATTACCTTTCGAGCGCGCAACGCGCCGATACGGGCGTGATCGCGCAGCTCGCGAAAGCCGGCTTTCCCTTCGCGCGCCTCAAAAGCCCGATCCGTGAGTTGAGCTATGGCGAGCGCTCACGGCTCATGTTTTTGAAGATGCGCTTCGACAAGCCGAATTTCTATTTGCTTGATGAGCCGACCAACCATCTGGACATCGAAGGCCAGGAAGATCTCGAAGAGCAATTGGAAGGCGCGGATGTGACGTGTCTGTTCGTCAGCCACGACCGCTTCTTTACGCGAACGGCGGCGACGCGCTTCGTGGAAATCCGCAAAGGCAAACTTGTCGAAGTCGAAGGGCCTGAGGATTTCTTCGAGTCACAAGTCGAGTAACGCTAAGATGCGTATTTCACGCTGCAGCCATAGGGCGTCGTCTGCGCGGTGCTCACCGCGCGGCCCGCGTTCAAATCGGCGAGCGCGGCGCGGACATAGTTCGTGGCGCCTTCGAGCGAAGACGCCGCGGCGCGCGGCCGATCATCTATTGCACCTTGATAGACGATCGCGCCTTGCGGGTTGACGATGAACATGTGCGGCGTGGTGCGCGCGCCGTAGGCGTGGCCGACCGTTCCGGCCGGATCGAGAAGAATAGCGGTCGGCGACGCGTTCGCTGCGCGCGCGATCGATAACGCCTGCGCGCCATCGGCATAGCCCTGCTCGCCCGGCGCGGACGAAATCACCGAGAGCCATACCGCGCCGCCTGCTATCGCATCACGCATCGTCGATTGCATATTGCCGCCGTCGTAGTGCTTGCGGACGTAGGGGCAGCCATTGTTTGTCCATTCGAGGATCACAGTGCGCCCAGCGAATTCGGACAGCGTGCGCGTCGCTCCGCTTGCGTCTCGCGCCGAAAAGGCCGGCGCACGCGCGCCGTTCGACACTGAGGCTTCGGCCGCGCGACTATTTAGAAGGTAACTTGCGCTCACAGCGGCGGCGCCCATGACGCCCGCCCCGATGATAAGATTGCGCCGATTGAAGAGCGTCATTCCGCCTGTCCTTCGATTATAGCGTTGATCACACTATCTTCGCTGAGCACTTGCGGCAGCACGCGCGCTTCAGCGCTTCCCGGTGGATAATAGAGATAGAGCGGCACGCCGTCTCGACCATGCTCAGCCAAAGCTGCGGCGATCACGTCATTGCGATTGGTCCAATCAGCTTCGAGATAGGCCACGTTGCGCGCTGCAAACGCTTCGATAACGCGCTGAGACGACAGCGTGGTGACTTTGTTCACTTGGCAGGTGACACACCAAGCTGCGGTGAAGTTCACGAAGACGCCCTTGCCTTCGCTTTGCAGCGCTTGAACCCGTTCCGGGCTCCAGGTTTCTTGCGCGAGTACTGACGTTTCGGCTTGCGCTGTTTCTGTGAGCGGCTCCCAGCTGAACGCCGCGACGATCAGGAGCGCCGCAACGCCAATGCCGCGCCAAATTACGCTCCAGCGCGAGACTGCGACGAGAAAGCCGAGCGCGGTCAGCACCGATAAAAGCGCAAGCAATCCGTTCGGGCCGGTTTGCGCAGCGAGCACCCAAGCGAGCCAAACGGCTGCGCCAAACATCGGAAACGCCAGCACGATCTTCGCTTGGTTCATCCACGCGCCAGGCCTTGGCAATATTTTTCGGAACGCGGGAATGAAGCTGAGCGCTGCAAAAGGCGCGGCAAAGCCCAGCGCGAGCGTGGCGAAGACGAGAAGCGTCGTCAGCGCGCCTTGGGTCGCGGAAAAGCCCGTCGCGCTCGCCATGAACGGCGCGGTGCAGGGCGTCGCCGCGACCACAGCTAACGCCCCCGTGAAAAAAGCGCCGGCGTCTCCGCTGCGCGCTGCGAGCCCGCCGCCGAGATTTTGCAACGCGCCGCCGATTTCGAATGCGCCGAGCAGGTTGAGGCCGATCACGAAAAACAAGGCCGCGAGCGCGGCGACTACTAAAGGCGTTTGCAGCTGGAAGCCCCAGCCAAGCGCCTGCCCGCTCGCCTTCAGCGCGACAAGCACGCCCGCCAAGCCAAGAAACGTGACCAACACCCCTGCGGAGAAGAGAATTCCGCCGCGCCGCGCCGCGCGCTCATCTGCGTGTTGCGCCAAGCTGAGCGCTTTGAGCGATAGCACCGGAAACACGCAGGGCATGATATTGAGGAGGAGCCCGCCGATGAAGGCGAAGAGAAGCGCCACCGGCAGCGTCACGCCATTTGTTAGCGCGCGCGCAGCTATAGGCGCAGCGCCGGCGCCTGGAAGCATTTCACCAGGCGCGGCGCGCACTTCATAGGAGCGTTTTACCCAAGCATCGCCGCTGCGCTCTTCAACCGTCAGCACGCCTTCAAGATCGGTTTGGCCAAGATCGTTTGCGGCGCCGGGCTTTAGCGAGACCGAAACGCCGCGTTCGCCAATGCCCGCATCTTCTGGCGCTGCATGCTCGATTGCGTCTGCGCGATACGGAAAAAAATGCGGCGTGCGAATGCGCGCCGCGCCACCTGCAATCGCATCCCCCGCGAAGGTGAGCCGCGCGCCTTCACCATTGGGCGTGATGCGCGCATCAAAATTGGCGGGTTTTGGCAAAGCGGCGAGTGCGCCGGAAATTCGCGACGCCCATTCGCTATTGTCAGCGCCGCTTGCCGATACTGAGATCGGGAGTGAGAGAACGCCATCCTCAGGAATGCAGATATCGCTGCAGACAAGCCATGTGACATCGGCTGCGAGCGTCAACGTTTGTCCAGGCCGCAGCGTGCGGGGCGCCGTCACTTCGATCGGAAAGAGAACTTCGCCAGAATAGCCGTAGTTGACGAGGATATCGAATGGGATGCGCTCAGGCGCGGGCCATTGAATCTCGCCCGCCACGACACCCGGCGGGTTGCGCCAAGTGATTTGGGTGTTCTCACCGCTATCGCCGGGATTGCGCCAATACGTGTGCCAGCCGTCGCGAATCCTTTGGCGCAGGGCGATCGTGAACGTCTCCCCCGGCGCGATCACGGCGCGGGAGGAATGAAATTCTGTTTCTACATTCGCGGTTCGCACAGGCTCGGCGAACGCCAATCCGAATAGCGAAAACCAGCAGGCCAAAACGATTGCAAGCGAGCGCACAGCATGGCGCATAGCTGCGCGCGCGTCGAAGGCCAATTCCGTTCGCTGGAATGTGAAAGGCGGGCGCATGCGTCCTTATACGCCTCGCCCGCCCAGAGCGTTACGCCAATGGCGTCGCAGCCTGGATCCGCGCGGCGCGCGAAAGAATCTTCGGCCACAGACCCAGCGACAGAAGATGTGCGTGCATTACCGCCGTTACGCCGCGATCGCGCAATTGCATATATTGTTCTTGCGGGAGCGCGTTCAGCTTCTGCTCCGAAATGCGGAGATATTCGCCGATCTTCTGCGGCTCATCCGGCGTGCCGTCCGGCTTGGCGCGCGGCAGCGCAAGCGGCGTCACTTCGAAGAGGCCGTGATCTTCCATCAGTTTGACGAATTCCTGCGTGCGGCGACCCAGCACGTCGAACTCGCGGCAGAATTGAATGGCTTCTTGCGTGTAGCGAGACGGCTGATCGCCTTCGAAGAACGGCTGCTCAGGCGTCGTGCTGACCATTTTCGCGGCGCGGTCGATGCAGACAAGGACACGCTCGCCGTCTTGGGTCGGCGGGGGTGCGTTCGGATCGTTCGCCATGATCGGCAGGAACGGATAGCGGCGCGCGAAAGCCGGGAGATAGACTTCAGGATCGAGCGAGCCATCGCCGGCCAAAAACACGTTCATGCCTGGGCGCAAGCCCATCACCGCCAGCGGCGTCTTGGACTGAACGTCGAAAATGATCGGGTAGCAGACCGCTGCAAGGCCGAACTCATCAACCGTCAGCGGGACGAGGTGTGTTTCCGACATGAAGGAAAAGGGGTTCGAGACCTTGCTGACGCCAAGCCCCCGATGCTTCTCGTGGGAAAGCGGCTCGAGCTGCCGGTAGAACATCACCTGCCCAAGAGATTGCGCACCCGCCGTCGTCATAAATTTCTCCGCGAAATCCTCGCTTGATCGGGCGTCTCAACCATGAATGCGCCCGGATCGCAAGAATGGGACACCCACCATACGCGCTTTTCAAGCGCCGCCGCGGCGCCTATGCAGTTGGAATAAAACATAAGGGAGGCCTGAATGCCGCTCACGCCAGAACTCGTCGCGCAGGGATTGAACGTTTGGAGCGAACCGACCCAATTCTCCTATGGCGATAAGGACGTAATGCTCTACGCGCTGGGCATCGGCTACGGCCGCGACCCTATGAACGAGACAGAGCTAAAATTCGTCTATGAAAACGATCTCAGAGTTGTCCCTACGGCAGCGACCGTCCTCGCCGCCGCCAATCCCCGCCCGCCAAGCGGGAAGCCTGCCGCCAACCCTGGCGTGAACATTATGGGCAATATCAATTTCGCGATGATGCTACACGGCGAGCAGCGCCTCGAGGTGCATAAGCCGCTGCCGGTATTCGGCATGATGAGCTCGCGCTCCCGCACCAGCGCCGTTGTGGATAAAGGCGCAGGCCGTGGAGCCGTCATCTACAGCGAGACGGAATGGACCGAGCAGAGCACCGGAGACAAAGTGTGTACGCTCGTCGGCGCGGCGTTCGCACGCGCCGATGGCGGGTTTGGCGGATCGCCGGATGGCGGCCCGCCCGTTCACGAACCGCCAAAACGCGCGCCGGACAAAGAATTGGCGATTTCCACGCGGGAGGATCAGGCGCTTCTTTACCGCCTCAATGGCGATCGCAACCCGTTGCACTCCGACCCCG
>JBEVOS010000067.1:0-6373 GCA_040507435.1 Caulobacterales bacterium
TGGCCCAAAATGGTGGGGCGTACAGGGTCGACGTGTTGGAGAGCTTGAGCGATCCGCGCGGCCGCATCGTGAGAATCACGCGGCCACGCTGACCGGCAAGAGGAGCGGGGACGATGCGGACTTTGGCGATTGCGAACCAGAAGGGCGGCGTCGGGAAAACCACGACGGCGATCAATCTTGGGACGGCGCTGGCGGCTGTCGGCAAGCGCGTCGTGATCTTCGATACCGACCCGCAGGGCAACGCCTCCACCGGCGTCGATATTCAGCCGGAGGAACGGGCCGTCACATCGTATGACGTGTTGGTGGGGGATCGCTCGCTGTCAGGCGCGATCATGCCGACGAAGGTGCCGGGGCTGTTCATTGTGCCGGGCAATGCAAATCTCTCCGGCGTCGAGACCGAGCTGATGAGCGCGCTGCGCCCGCAGCATCGGTTGCGCGATGCGATCTCCGCGTATCGCGCGGAAGAGCAGGGTATGGGTCTCGATTACATGCTGATCGATTGCCCGCCCTCGTTGAACATACTGACGGTGAACGCGCTGACGGCGGCGGATGCTGTGCTGGTGCCGCTGCAGGCGGAGTTCTTTGCGCTCGAAGGATTGACGCAGCTTTTGCAGACGATCGAAGCGGTGAAGCAGAATTTGAATCCGGCGCTGCAAATCCAAGGCATCGTGATTACGATGTACGATAAGCGTACATCGCTGTCGGAACAGGTGGCGAGCGATGTGCGCTCGCACATGCCGGAGCTCGTCTACGACACGATGATCCCGCGCAACGTGAAACTTTCCGAAGCGCCGAGCCACGGCCTGCCGGCGATCGTCTATGATCAGAACGCGGCGGGATCGGTGGCGTATCTGGAGCTGGCGAAGGAAATTATCCGCCGCGAGCAAAGGGCGATGGCGGCTTAGCTCAGTGAAAGTCTTCTAGAATAACGATACACGGTGAACCGTCGGCGCGTGTTTTCGCAGACACCACTGCACTCGCGCGCTCGGCGCTATCTGGGTGTTTGCGTACATGGTCCGCCAATGCTTCGCGAGCGATATTTTCGCGCTCTGATTCCGTCAAAGTACGGCCATTGCATCGAGTGCCTTGGGAGCAGCCCATAAGGAGCACTACAGACGCTATTGATATTATCCAGCGCATCTTAAGAGGCGGCTACGCTGAGACGTAGGCCCATTGCGCGCAGGACGCCGATCAGCGTTGCTAGTCTGGGATTCCCAGCGTCGCTGAGGGTACGATAGAGCGTCTCGCGGGAGAGGCCGCTTTCTTCTGCGATGGCGGCCATGCCTTGGGAGCGCGCGACTATTCCAAGCGCGTCGGCGATTTCGCTCGCGTCGCCATCAGCAAGCACAGCGTCGAGATAGTGAGCGGCATCCTCTGGCGTTTTGATGTGATCAGCCGCATCGAACTTTGTGAACTTGGCTTTCGTCATCGATTTTGCTCCTTCCACTCACTCCATAGTTTCTTCGCAATTTTGATGTCGCGCTCCTGCGATGACTTGTCTCCACCGCAAAGGACGATCGCCAAATCCTCGCCACGCTGACCAAAATAGACGCGATAGCCTGGTCCGAAATCGATCTTCAATTCGCTCAGACCTTCACCAATGGGTGCGGCGTTTCCTGGATTGCCGCGCTCCAAACGCGCCAATCGACGAAGCACTTGAGCGGCACCGGTGCGGTCACGCGATTGTCGATCCAGTCTGCGAAGGTGTCGGACTTGATGATCGCCGGCATGATGCATTGTAGCCAATAGGCTACAAAAGTCAATATGTGCAGTGCTTGCCCTGGGTTCCGGGTTCGATGCTGTGCATCGCCCCGGAATGACTGAGAGCAGGGGATTCGTCCCTTTTGCTGCCGTCTCCATTTCAGAAGAAGTAACCAAAATACTATTCTGGAAAGGAGTGGGTAATATTTACCCACCAGGAATTAAGCCTAGCGAATCGAATCGGGCGGGCGGAGCAAAGCAATGAGCGATTTTGGCAGACCGAGGGGTTTGGGTCGCGGGCTTTCTGCGCTGTTGGGCGAGCCGCGCCCTGTGACCCCGCCGATGCATGACACGCCCGTGCGGGCCGCGCCGATCCAGCCCGCGCCCAGCGTGCAGGCCCCGCCGGTGATGGCGCCGCCGCAGATCACGCAGCCGCAAGCGGCCAATGTGGTCGAGCTGCCGAAGATCAATCCCGCGCCGCAACCTCCAGCGCCTCAGGCCGCTTCACCGTTCGGCGAAGCGCCGCCTGCGCCTAAGCCCGCGCCGCAACCGCAGCAAATGGCGCAAGCCGCCGCGAGCGGGGACGCCGCGCGCAATCTGCCGATCGATCTCATCCAGAGGAATCCGAATCAGCCGCGCCGTCATTTCGATGAGGCCGAGCTTTCGGAGCTGGCGGATTCGATCAAGGCGCATGGCGTGCTGCAGCCGATCCTGGTGCGGCCGATTGCGGAGGGGCGTTTTGAGATCGTCGCGGGCGAACGGCGCTGGCGCGCCGCGCAACGCGCAAGCCTGCACACCATTCCCGCCGTTATCCGCGAACTCGACGAAGCCGAAGTGCTCGAGATCGGCATTATCGAAAACGTGCAGCGCTCGGACCTCAATCCGATTGAAGAAGCGCTCGGCTTTCAAGCATTGATCGACCGGTTCCAGCGCACGCAGCAGGATATCGCCGATGTCGTCGGCAAGAGCCGGCCGCATATCGCGAACATGCTTCGCTTGCTCGCACTGCCGGATGAGCTGCAAGAGATGGTGCGCGATGGGCGTTTGAGCGCCGGACATGCGCGTGCGATTTTGACCGCGCCGAATCCGCGTGAGCTAGCGCAGCGCGCGATCGCGGAGGGCTTGAGCGTTCGTGAGATTGAGCGGCTTGCGTCTGCTGCGAAGGATGAGCGGCATGGGCCGCGCGCGTCGCATCCGTCCGCGCCGCCGATCGAGAAGGACGCCGATACGTGCGCGCTGGAGAAGCGTTTATCTGATGCGCTTGGGCTTGCCGTGACCATCGCGGACAAGAATGGGCAGGGGGATGTGAAAATCTCCTACCGCACGCTTGAGCAGCTTGACGATATTGCGCGGCGGTTGAGCGGATCGAGTTTCTAACGCCCAACCAGTTTCGCCACGGCGCGATGCGCATCGGCGGCGAGTAAGTCCTGCGGCGCGCCGGCGCGTTTGGATTTCACTTCCGCTTCCCAGCAGAGGTCGAGCGCGCCGATCAGCTTGCGTGACGGCCAATTGCGCAATTGCGCGGCGAAAGCGTCTTTCTCTTTCCAGAATACGGGCGGGCGGAGTTTGGCCATCGCGTCTTGCGCGTTCATGCCGCCATCAACGCGCGCACGTGCGTCAAGCAAACGCAGCAGGCGGCGCTCGAGCGCTTTGATCGCCTGCACGCCGGAAAGGCCCTCGATGCGCGACAGCGTTTCGACCGCGATCGCCGCATTGCCGTTGAGCGCGGCGAGGCCGGCTTGATCCAACGCCTCATCGCCTTCGTCGGCGATCAGTGTTTCGATTTCGGAGGCGGTGAGCGGCTTATCCGACGAGTAGGCGTAAGCGGCGAGCTTCTCAATTTCCTTACGCGCTAGCCCCCGATCGGAGGGGAGGAGCGACATCAATGATTCGCTCGCGTCGCGATCGAGAATGACGTTCAGTTCTTTGCAGAGGTCGCGTGCGAATGCCGCGCGCTCGCCTTCGCTTTCTTCATAGAAAGCAGCAACGACGGCGTGTTTGGCGTTTTCGAAAGCCTTGGCGAGTTTGCCGCTCGTGGAAAGTTCGCCGCCTTCCAGAATGAGAAAGCCGCCGGCGATGCCGGATTCGATTTCCTTCAGCGTAAAAAGGATTGAGTCGTTCACGCTTTCGCCATCGACGCGCGCCCAGACGAGCGTTGGTCCTCCCAGCAAGGATTGCGCGGCGAGCGCATCGGAGAGGCGGGCTTTGTCTTTCTTGATTTCGTCTTCGTTGAGCCGCGTGGTCGCGAACGGATCGTCGCTGCCTTTCAACGCGGTGCGTGCGAGAGCAGCGCAGGATTCCGCCACAAGGCTGCGGTTCGGGCCGAAGAAGAGCGCCGCGCGCATGTTCGCGTCCGGCTTTTCGACAAACCGGCGCGCGGCGGCGCCTGCAAGTTTCACGCGTTTAAGAAGGCCGACGCGCTTGCGCGACGCGCAAAGCGAGTTCGGCGCGCACGCGTTGGGCAAGCGTTTCGGCAGCGCGTTCGCGCGCGTCATCCTGCGCGGCGATGCCGCCGAAGGCTTGCAGCGGCACGTCGTAGTTCACGACGCTGACGAGCGAACCGCGCAGCGGGACCGTGTCGCCTGCACGCAGGAAGGAATAGTTCGCGGTGAGGCGAAGCTCGCCGCGGCTCGCGGTTTCGTCGCGCCGCAGGCCGAGCGGGATGATCTGCTCGGTGAGCTGGATGTCGAGCTGCTGCGGTTGGCCTGCTGCATCCTCGATGGAGAGGAGGCGGCTCAATTCGGTTCGCAGGACGTGGCCAGCGCGGCCATCGATCTCCGATATCTGCACGGGGCCGATCGGGTCTTGCCCGCCTTGGCCGCCATACATGGGCTGGAAGCCGCAGGCGGCCAGCACGAGCAGCGAGAGGAGGGCGGTCACAACGCGCATAAGGGCTCCTGCGGCATTAGCCGGCGACGATATTCACGATCCGGCCGGGCACGACAATTACCTTGCGAACCGTCTGCCCAGCAAGGAAGGACGCGACGGCTTCGTGCGCAAGCGCTTGTTCGCGGATATCGGCCTCGGGCGCATCCTTGGCGATGGTGATTTCACCGCGGCGTTTGCCGTTGACTTGGATCGGTAGGGTGACGGCGTTTTCCGCCGTGAGCGCGGGATCGGCCTTGGGCCAGGACGCGGTTGAGGCGAAGCCCTCCTGGCCGAGCGCGGCCCAGGCCTCCTCAGCCAGGTGCGGCGTGAAGGGCGCGACCATCTGCACGAGGATGCGCAGCGCCTCGCCCCGCGCCCAGACGATGGCACCGTCTTTTGCATCGCGATGCTTGGCGATGGCGTTGGTGAGTTCGTAGCAGCGCGCCACGGAGGAATTGAAGCGGAAGCCTTCGATGCCATCGGCGACGGCTTTGATGGTGCGGTGCGCAATCTGGCGGAGCGCGAGCGCTTCGCCTTGATCGGCGCCCTGCGGCGGGGCTGCGCCTTCCTTCGGCGCGGGCGCGTTATGGGAATCGACGAGCGACCAGACGCGCTGTGTGAAACGCCATGCGCCTTCGACGCCGGTCGCGCTCCACTCCACATCGCGCTCTGGCGGGGAATCGCTGAGCACGAACCAGCGCAGAACGTCGGCGCCGAAATCGCTGATGTATTTTTGCAGGTTCACGCCGTTGCGTTTGGATTTCGAGATTTTCTCGATGGGGCCGACGATGACGGGACCTTTATTGCCGCCGATTTCGAAAACACCGCCGTCGCGCTTTTCTACTTCGTCCGGCGTGAGCCAAGCGCCGCTCGCGCTTTTATACGTTTCATGCGTGACCATGCCCTGCGTGAACAGGCCATCGAAAGGTTCGCCGCTTTTCAGATCGAGATAGCCGCAATCGCGCATCGCGCGTGTGAAGAAGCGCGAGTAGAGCAGGTGGAGAACCGCGTGTTCGACGCCGCCGATATATTGATCGACGGGCAGCCAGTATTGCGCGAGCGCGTTGTCGAAGGGTTTGTCCGGATTATTGGAGTCGGCGAAGCGCGCGAAATACCAGCTCGAATCGACAAACGTATCGAGCGTGTCGGTTTCACGTGTGGCCCCTTTTCCGCATGACGGGCAAGTGGTGTGCTTCCATGTCGGGTGGCGTGCGAGCGGATTGCCGCCGCCGTCGATGACAACATCATCGGGCAACATCACAGGCAGATTTTCGAGCTTCTCCGGCACAACGCCGCACGCTTCGCAATGAATCGCGGGAATAGGGCAGCCCCAATAGCGTTGGCGCGACACGCCCCAATCGCGCAGGCGATATTGAATTGTGCCTTTGCCAGCGCCGAGCTTTTCCAGCTCTTCGATCGCACGAGCGATCGCGGCTTTGGTTTCGAGACCATCGAGGAAGCGCGAGTTATAGGCGACGCCGGGGCCGGTATAAGCTTCGTTCGCGACTTTATATGTCGCGGGATCTTCGCCCGGCGGCAGCACGACAGGATTGACCGGCAAATTATATTTGCGCGCGAAATCCAAATCACGCTGATCGCCGGCGGGTGAGCCGAAGATCGCGCCTGTGCCGTATGTGCTCAACACAAAATTCGCGGCGTAAACCGGCAATTCCCATGACGGATCAAATGGGTGTTTCACGCGTACGCCGAGGTCGACGCCAATTTTTTCTGCCGCCTCAATATCAGCTTCGCTGGTGCCGAGCGCGCTGACGTCCGCGATGAATTTCGCCACATCGGCGCGTGT
>JBEVOS010000079.1:0-13062 GCA_040507435.1 Caulobacterales bacterium
GCCTGCGCGGATTGATTGAGGCCCATCGCCGCGCCGCGCACTGATTCCTCAGTCTGCGCCGCGACGAGACTTTGCAAAGCCGGAGTCGCGAGCGCGATGCCGAGTGTGATCATCGCGATCGCGACGAACGCCGCCATCGGCACGCGCGCCGCCGCGAGCAAAAACAAACCCCAGCACAACGCCGCCAGCCCGCCGCGCAGCGTGGAGCGCTCACCCCAACGCCGGGCCGCAGCGCCCGCGCCGCCGCCTTGCAGCAACGCCGCGCCAAGCCCCATCGCCGCCAGCGTCCAGCCCACTTCATGCGGCCCCCACGCGAACGCCGCATTGGCCCACAATCCGAACGCCGTCTCCATCAGCGCTTGCGCCGTCAAAAACAAAAGCGACGTGCCGATGAACACCGCGAGCGCAGGCTTTGTCTTCAGCAGCGTGAACGAACGCTGACGCGGCGTATTCGCTGTCCGCTCCGCTTTGGAAATCGTTTCCTTGAACAACAACAGCGCCGCCAGCGCCGCAGCGCCCGCGAATGCAGCTGCGACGATGCAAACACGCCGGAAGCCCTCTTTATTCGCATCCGGCCCAACCAGCAGTGCGCCAATAGCCGGGCCGAGAATGAATGCGACGCCAACCGCCGCGCCGAGCAGCCCCATATTCCGCGCGCGCGTTTTGTCGTTCGCCATATCGGCCGCCGCCGCGAACGCCGCGCCCGCATTGCCTGCCATCAGCCCGCCAAAAAGCCGCGCAGCGCCCATCTCCCAAATCGTCTGCGCATGAGAGAGCAGGACATAGGCGATCGCCGTGACCGCGAGCCCGATCACCAGCACAGGCTTGCGGCCGATCCGGTCAGACAATTTCCCCCACAGCGGGGCGGCGATGAATTGCCCGAGCGAATAGGCCCCCATCGCCAGCGTGATCGTGGAAGCGCTCGCCCCTGTCGATAACGCCAGGAACGGAAAAATCGGCAGGAAAATCCCGAAGCCCGTCATCGCGACGAGCACGACGCCGACAAGCGTCAGGAGGGAGGCGTTGCGCATGGGCTAGCCCTTAGCGCGCCTTTAGCGCCCCCGCGAGGCGGCGAAACGCCTTAGCGCAGGCTTGCGGCGCGGTTTGCGCACAAGTTAGATGCTGCAGCCATAAAGGAGAGCGCAATGAAAAATCGGTTCGTGTCCACCGCCGCGCTCTCCAATTCTCAGGACATGAACTCATGCCGCGTATGCACGTCGATGAAATCGACACCAATCCCGGCCTCGTAAAGAAGCTTCTCACCGCACAATTTCCGCACTGGGCGAACCTGCCGATACGGCGCATCGCCACGAGCGGTTCGGACCATGCCATTTACCGGCTAGGCGATTCCATCAGCGCGCGCTTTCCGCTGATCGGGTGGGCGCAATCGCAGCCGGAAAAAGAGCACTTTTGGCTCCCAATCCTCGCGCCAAACTTGCCTATCGACGTTCCAAAATCGCTGGGTCTCGGATCGCCCGGGGAAGGCTATCCATTCCATTGGGCAATTCATTCCTGGCTGCCCGGCGCCAATCCAATCCCGTGCGACGACAGCATGCTTGCACGCGATGTGGCCGCCCTGGTTTGCACGCTGCGTACTCTCGATATTCAAGGGGAGCCGCCACCTCAATCAGCGCCAGCGTTGCACCAGCGCGACGCCTTCATCCGCAAAAGCCTCGCCCGCTTCGGTGGAAGCGCAGACACAACAGCGGTAACGGCAGCATGGGAATCCGCGCTCGCTGCGTCCGCGACCTGGGACGGCGCACTCGATTGGGTTCACGGTGATCTTGGGCCCGGCAACCTTCTCGTCCGAGATGGTCGCCTATGCGGACTCATTGATTTCGGCAGCTTCGGCCGCGCCGACCAAGCCATAGATTTGCGTATCGCTTGGAGCCTGTTTCGCGGCCGGGCCCGGCAGGTATTTCGTGAAGCACTTGATATTGGCGATGACGCCTGGGCCAGGGCGCGGGGTTATGCCTTGGCACAAGCAATCGCCGCCTTGCCTTATTATCTGACCACCAATCCAGGCATTGTCGCAATATCTCGGGCGACGCTTGCTGAAGTGCTCGCCGAACAAGCCGGAGGATGACATGCCCCGCCCCACAAAGATCAGCGCTGAGGAAGCGCTTTCGCAGCTCTCCGGCTGGCGCGCTGCCGGGAATGGGCTCGCGATCCAGAAGAATTTTAAGTTCGCCGATTTCAACGCGGCGTTCGCGTTCATGACGCGCGCCGCGCTCCATGCCGAAAAGCACGATCATCACCCCGAATGGACGAATGTCTATAACCGCGTTGACGTCACCCTCTCCACCCATGACGCAGGCGGCGTCACGGCGCTCGACATCGCCTTGGCGAAATTCATGGATGAAGCGGCGAAACAAATTTAGCGCTCTATTGGGAAAGGAAGACGCTGATGGCCGGACGCCTCGCGGGCAAAAAAGCACTCGTCACCGGCGCCGCACAGGGGCTCGGTGAAGCGATTGCACGCGCGATGGCGGCGGAGGGCGCGCAGGTCGCTCTCGCGGACATAAATCTCGATGGCGCAATGTCAGTTGCAGACTCAATCAATAATGAGCACGCGCCAAACACGGCGCACGCTTTCGCGCTCGATGTGACGAACGAAGAGCAATGGGTCATCGCGCTCGGCAGCGCTGCGCGCGCGATGAACGGCCTCTCCGTACTCGTGAACAATGCGGGCATATTCGTTCAAGCCGATATCGAAGAGCTTGAGTTCTCCGCGTGGAAACGCGCAATGAGCGTGAACGCGGATTCCGTGTTCTTGGGCACAAAATATGCGTTGCCGCATTTACGCCAAAGCCAACCGGCTGCAATCGTGAACATCTCCTCGATCGCAGCGATGATCGCGGGCCACAATATTCCCGCCTACAACGCCTCCAAAGCGGCGGTTTGGATGCTCACGAAAAGCGTTGCGCTGCATTGCGCAAAACAGGGCCTCGATATTCGCTGCAACTCGATCCACCCCACTTTCATTGGAACGCCGCTGCTGGATTCGATGAAAGGGCGTTTCACCAGAAGCGAACTTGAAGCCAAGCTTGCACGGCAAGTGCCGGCGGGCCGCATCGGAAGTCCTTCGGATGTCGCGAACGCCGTGCTGTATTTAGCCTCGGACGAAAGCCGTCTCGTCACGGGCGCGGAGTTGAAGGTCGACGGTGGAATATCCGCTCAATAATGAGGAAACGCATGCGTGCTTTAATTTCCGGATTGATGGCCCTGGCGCTCGTAAGCTGTAGCGACGAGCCTGTGCTTGCGCCAAAGGGTGAGGCGCCGAGCCAAGCCGCGCTCCCCGCGAGCTGCGAAGATCCAAGCGCCGTCGTCACGCTCAGCACCACGGCCAACCAACCTGATTGGCTGCTGTTCGCCCGGCAAGCAGGCGGTGGAGATATTCAGTTCAACCGCCATTCGATTCGCCGCTGCGGCGCGAACGAAGCGGAGATCACCGTGCGCGTCCGCTACGACCAGCCGCAGCTTTACGCCGCCGAGGACGAGAAATACGAAACCACAATCCGCTATCATGTTGAGCAGGTGCGCTATCGCTACCGCTGCACGGATTCGACCTACACCGTACTGAACCGCGATATCGTCGATGACGGCGGCAATGTCGTCGCATCCACGCCTGGCAATCCGGAAGCATGGCGCCCCGCGACGGAACGCAACACGGCAGGCCTTATCATGCGCACGGCGTGCCTTGGGCGATAAGCGCTAATCGGCGATGCTCTTGCGCCATTCGGAATCGC
Source organism: Caulobacterales bacterium (assembly GCA_040507435.1). Taxonomy (GTDB): domain Bacteria; phylum Pseudomonadota; class Alphaproteobacteria; order Caulobacterales; family Aquidulcibacteraceae; genus JBEVOS01. Next base: position 3,750 of record JBEVOS010000079.1, read on the forward strand.
GGCGCGGCAAAGCGAGATAAGTCTCGCTGCGCATTTCCATCAGTCGCGAAACCGTGCGCTCGAACTCGAATGCTTGGTCGCCCGCAGGATAGAGCGCTTGCGGTTGCGCATCAGCGGCCATGACGAGCTTCGTCTTCGCTTCGTAAAGCGTATCGATAAGAATGCGGAATCGCGCCGCTTCCTCACGCCGGTCCGGCGTCAATTTCGGAACGCTCTCCAACATCACCGTATGAAAACGCTCCGCGATCTCAAGATAATCCGCGGCGCCAAGCGGGCGGGCGCACAATTCTTCGAATGTGAAACGCGCTACGCCCGCGGCCTCACGCTCCACAAGAAGCGCGCGCCCGTTTACATCGAGCGCGACACGCTGCGGCGCGCTATTATGCGTGAGCCGGGCCCATGCCGCATCCATCGCTTCATCCGCGGCAGGCCCAAGCGGCGCGTAATAGACAGGCGCCGCCATCAGCCGCTCAAGCCGGTAATCGCGCGCCGCTGCAAGCTCCACCACATCGAGTTTGCTTTTCAGCATTTCGATAAACGGCGTGAAGAGCTGGCGGTTCAAGCCGTTCTTATAAAGCTCATCCGGCGCACGATTGGAGGTCGCAACGATCACGACATCGGATGCGAAAAGCTGCTCGAACAAGCGCCCGAGGATCATCGCATCCGCAATGTCCGTGACGGCGAATTCGTCGAAACACAAAAGCTGCGCTTCGTCGGATACTTCCTTGGCGGCCTGCGCCACCAATTGCTCCGCGCCCACGCCACGCGCGCGCGCATCGCGTAAAAACGCATGCCGCGCCAGCATGAATTCGTGAAAATGCACGCGCTGCTTCTTCTTCACCGGCGCGGTGTCGAAAAACAAATCCATCAGCATGGATTTGCCGCGCCCGACCGGCCCCCAAATATAAAGCCCGCGCGGCGCGGCCTTGCGCCCGAACCACGCACCGGGATTCCATCGGCCAAGCTCGTTGCCGAGAGTCTCTAACCGCTGCGCGACACGCGCCTGCGCTTCGTCTTGTGCGAGCGCGCCATCTGCGACGCGCGATGAGTAAGCGGCGATGAGAGAGGTCATTAGGCGGCGGGCTTTATATCTTCCATGACGCGCGCCCTCGTATTGGCGCTGCGTCCTGGCGCAATCATCCATGCGCCGCGTTGTTTCCATATCAGCATAGGCAGCGCGATATCAGATTCATTGGCTTTGACGACCGCATTGATCTCGGCGAGCGTCTCGCGTCCCCAGGCGAGATAGCCCTCCGCTTCACCGGGCTCGAGAGGCGCGTCCGCACCGGCGCGCGCCCGCGCGATCGTCACCGCCCGCTCCAACGCCTCCACGCTCGCCCCTTCCTGACCCACCAATATGACCCGCACCGCGATCCCTTTCGCCTCCAGCGCCGGCACATCTTCCGCCGCGAACGCCGCGCATCCTTCGCAACCTATGCCCGTAACGCCCCAAATGATCGGCCCATCGATCGAGGAAGCGATCCAAGGCGCTTGTTCAAGCGCATCGCCAAGCCGCTCCGCTTCGCTCAGCACCGGAACCGGAGCGTGCGCAACGCTCGCACGCAGGCCGCCAAACCCAATCCCCGCAACGATAGCGGCCGCGGCCGCGACGCCCAGCGCCGCCTGCAAAACGCCAGGCCGTCTAACGCTTGCGTTGGCTTGCGTCATGAGGCGGCGCTCCTTTCGCTTTCCCTGCGCGGCAGATCATGCAAAGCCCCTCCAAACGCCGAAGGCAAGAAAGCGTAATGGCTCAAACAGAAGAAGCCCAGACCGACCTCACCAGCGCAGTGACAGAGGCCACGCAAAAACACATCGTGGACATCTTGATCGAGGAACGCGCGCCAAAAATTTCTCAGGGCCCGCTATGGCGATATGTCCGTCCGCCGCTCTACACCGCGCTGCATTATAAGCAGGCCCGCAAAATGGCCGACGACATCGCTCCGATGTCCGGCCATCACGCGATGGAATACATTTCCGAGCTGCTGCGCCTCAAGGTAATCATCCGCGGCCTCAACCGCGTGCCGCGCGACGGACGCATCGTGGTTGTGGCAAACCACCCAACCGGCATCGCCGATGGCGTCGCTGTCTATGACGGCCTCAAAACGATCCGTCCCGATGTTTGCTTCTTCGCCAATGCGGACGCGCACCGCGTCTGCCCTAGCTTCATCGATTGCCTGATCCCCGTGGAATGGGTGCTCGACAAACGCAGTCACGAGAAAACCAAGCTGACGCTGCGCATGGCGAGCCAAGCCTTCAAGGACGAGCGCGCCCTGATGATCTTCCCGGCAGGCCGCCTCGCGCGCCGCTTCGATGGCGTCATCCAAGACCCAACATGGGAAGCTTCAGCCGTCTCGCTCGCGCGCAAAAACAAAGCGCCCGTGATCCCGATCAACGTGAAGGGCCCTTACCCGATCTACTTCCATGGCTTCGATAGGGTCTCGAAGGAGTTGCGGGACATCACCCTCTTCCACGAATTGCTCAACAAAACCGGCCAGACCTACACTTTGACCGTCGGCCCGCCGATCCCGCATGAAGCGCTCTCGGGCGATTCCGCGGAGATGTCCCAGCGGCTCAAAATCTATGTGGAGCGAGAGCTGGGAAATAACCGGGACGCAGCATTTGAGCCAGCGCGGTACGCTGGGGACTGACCCCCAGCACTCAACGATGGTAACGTAGCGTTATGGGTCAGATGCGCAAAATCACAGTTGAGGTGCCGGAGGCGACGCTGGAGGCCGCACAGCTCCCGGGCGCTGGCGTGACCGAAACGGTCCGCGAAGCACTCGAAAAGCTCGCGCGCCGCCGCGCGTATGACCGTTTGCTAGCAATGGAAGGCAAGATCGATCTGAAAATCGATCTCAACGAATTGCGTAAGGACAAGGACCGAAATTGATCGCGGTCGGCTCGAGCTCGCTCTCGCATTTCCGCTCGGCGATCCGAGGGCGCGTGACTCCGGCTTACTTCGTGAAGCGCTCAGAGATGGTCTTGTTGTACGGCCCCATCGCTCGCCTTCGCGACTTTGCCCGACGTGTTTATCGACTTATGAGCGCTGTCTTCCCTCTGCATTCACCTACCGCTCGGCAAAGTGTGCGCCCCGCAAAGGAGGCGCCGTTTCATGCGTGCATGGCTGATTGATATTCTGATCGACCTCGAAAAAGAGCTCTGGCTCGATTGCCTCGACCTGGGTGAACTCGAAGATGGCCCGCCCGCCGAGGCGCTCGTGGCCGAAATCCTCGCGCTGTGCGGCTATTGCGACCTCTTCGCGGAACAAGTTCGCCGTCTTTAGCCGCAATCCGCCCGCGCCCTGCGCCGCCAAGCTCAGGCGATGGTTTTCCGCGATCACCTGGCCGCCGCGGCGCATTTTCTCACTGCGCCCGAGGGTCAGCGCCGTACGAATCGAAGGCGAAGACACGCACACCTGCGCTCGAGCAAAAATCATCCGACCCCTACGCCGCGCACGCCGCGATCAAGGTGGGCATCGAGCAATACCCGCCGCGCGATTACGCCTAACTCTACATGCAATATCGCAAGAGCCCGATCGTGCGGCGCGCGACGCCCGTAGTCACGGAATTGTACTCCAACCTTCAGACAGCAAAGCTTGCGCAGGAACTCGTCGTGCATCTGCGGACTAAAACTGGCTTAAGCGAATTCGCTTAAACCTGACGCTCCACCATCGCGGCTTTGATCTCAGCAATCGCTTTGGCCGGATTGAGACCTTTCGGGCAGACCTGCGTGCAATTCATAATCGTGTGGCAGCGATACAGCTTGAACGGATCTTCCAGCGCATCGAGACGATCGCCGGTGGCTTCATCGCGGCTGTCGATCAGCCACCGCTGCGCCTGCAGCAATGCAGCCGGGCCAAGATAGCGATCGCCGTTCCACCAATAGGACGGGCAACTCGTTGAGCAGCACGCGCACAGAATGCACTCATAGAGCCCATCAAGCTTCTTGCGGTCTTCCTCGCTCTGACGCCACTCTTTCTCAGGCTCGGGCGTATCCGTCTTGAGCCACGGCTCGATTGAAGCGTGTTGCGCGTAGAAGGTCGTGAGATCCGGCACCAAATCCTTCACCACTGGCATATGCGGAAGTGGCGAGATCGTAATCGTGCCGCCCGGCAGTTCATCCATGCCCTTGGTGCAGGCGAGCGTGTTGCGGCCCGAAATGTTCATCGAGCACGAGCCGCAAATCCCTTCGCGGCAGGAGCGGCGGAGCGTCAGCGTCGAGTCGAGATTGTTTTTGATGTAGAGCAGCGCGTCGAGCACCATCGGCCCGCATGCGTCGAGGTCCACCTTATACGTATCCCAGCGCGGATTCTCGCCGCTCTCCGGATCATAGCGATAAATTTTGAACTCGCGCACCCGCTTGGCGCCGGCTGGCGCGGGATGGCGCTTGCCTTGCTTGATCGTGGAATTCTTCGGAAGCGTCAGCTCGACCATAATCGTCCCTGGTTCGCGTAGAGCGAAATGCCGCGGGACCGTGGCGGGATGCGTCTAAAAAATCAAGGCGGCGCGAGGCCGCGTTCGAGGCGGTAGCGCGGGGAAGGACGGCGGCCGCGCAAAGCACGCGCCAACCGCCCTTCGCCCGGCCTCCCCAAACTTAAACCGGCTCAACTCGGGTGATTCTGCCTCCGCTCATTGGTCAGCCCGAGTCCGTACCAGTCGAGATTGCGCGTGAACCACATCACCGCCGCGATAGCGATGAAGGCGGCGAGAGCGCCGACCAGAAGCGCAAAGTCTTCAAGGCTCATCAGCACATAGATCAGCGCGTACAGCACGGTGAACGCTGCGATCGCCGCATATTGGCGTTGCCGGCTCTTGAACACCGCCCCCGCATACCACCCGATCAGTAGCACCGTCGCGGACGCTGCGATCAAGAACGCCCAATCGAAACCAAGCCGCTCCGCGATCGCGAGCAACAGCAGATAAAAGATGATCTGCGCTAACCCAACGAGCACATATTGCGCGGGGTGAACGCGCTGATCGCTCGTCGCCTCGAACAAGAAGTAGGCGAGAAAAACGACGCCGATGAACAACAGCGCGTATTTCAGCGAGCGCGTCACCGCTTGATAAGGATTGGAAGGATCGACGAACCGCGTCGTTACCGCCTGATTGCCGAGCCCGCTCAACGTATCGGTCGCGCCCGCATCGGCGAGATTGCGCCGCACCAGCGGCACGGACCAGCGCGAGTCGAAGCCTTCCTCCGCATCCGCCGCTTCAGCAGCGTAGGCGCCATAATAGCCGACATGGGGCCAATCGCCGTGCATGCGTAACTCGGTGTTGCGCGCGAATGCAGTCAGGGAGAGGCTTTCCGCGCCGCTAATCTTGAGCCGTGTCGTCAGCGCAAATTGCGCGCCGGGACGGGCGATTTCGCCCACATCCGCGACCAGCCATTGCACAGCGCGGCCATCGGAGACCGGATAGGAGTTTGAAAAGTCAGAACCCGCGCGCCCGTTTGCCGAAGCGCCCTGCAAATTTGTGAACACGGTTTGATATGCCGAGCCCGGGCGGAACGGAATCGCCGCGCCGCCTTGGATTTGCACGTTCGCTGCTTCCATGACGCCGCGCGGATCGGAAACGCCGACGATCAACACCGCTTCGGACCAATCGATCTGCGCATTCGCCGGTAGCGCGCTCGGCTCCGCACTCAAATCAAACGATGCGTTCATCCCGATATCGGCGGTGTAAGCGCGCACTTTGAAAAGATCGCCGCGTTGCTTTTCTTCGGTATCGACATTGGCGTCCGCCGAACCGTTCGCGGCGAACACGGCGTACCATCCGTTCACGACCTGCTGCGTTGGACGGCCATTCGCATCGGTAGCGGCGACGGTCGCGCGATAGGGCGCAACGAGGATCGGCCCAACGACCGTTTGCTCACCGCCGAGCCGATCGCCCACTTCCGCTACGACGCCCTGCGCCCGGCTCGTTCTTTCCGAAATAAGGCCGAAAACCCCGAAGGCCGGAATGCTCATCAGCACCGCAAGGGCGCAGACCAGCAAGAATTTCAGACCTAAGGACCGTCGATCCATAATCGGCTGCTGCGCGCTCATCGCAATCTCCCCGTTTTGATACAGGAAGCCGTTTTTGCGGGCGAAACCAAGGCGCCAGGGCGCCAATCTGAACAAAAAGCAATGTGCCTGAGTGTGACCGGAGTCATGTTCAGGCGTCTATCATTTCGGCTCTGGATAGAGTACACAGAATTATTGCCGGCCATAGATTATACAGGCCCCGGTGACAGAGAGACTAGCGAGCTCCCGCCTTCCTCTTAAGGAGCATCGCCCATGACCGAACATCGGATCTATTTCATAGGCGAGAATGGGCGCATCGTCGGAGTGGACGACAGCGCATATATTGAACAAGAAGAGGCCGTTAATCGCGCCCAATCACTCACGGAGAAATACGCCTCGGTTGAGGTTTGGTGCGGCGCTGAATGCATCGCCACCATCAAGCAAGAACGTTCCGCCGAGGCCTAATCATCGCGACGGTTCATTCAAATCGAACATCACTGCGCTTTCTGGCGGCTGCCATATATTTTCTTTTGGCGGCGGCGCAGGTTCGGCTAATAACGCAAAAATAAAAGTAGCGGCCCCAGCGGCGGCGCATCCGATAGACCAAACCATCACAAGCAAATCGTAGCGTTTAGCGACGGCTTCCTGATCGGCGCCTGCTCTAAGCGCGCCTTGCCGCCGCAATTCCAACAACACTGAGCCGGCAGCGAACACGAACGGAATAGCGAAGCCCCAAGGCGCCGCGGCCGCCATCCAATCGCGCATGTAAAGGCCGATCGAACCTAGGACTAAGCCAGCCAAAATCAGCAGCTCGACAAAGCTCTGCCCGCGATCGCCGACCACGCCACGAAGCCTTTTGCGCCGCGCGGCGAGCTCGCTAAAGAAATTGTCTATGAAGCTCATCTTGTGCGGCACTAGCTGAAATCGGCGGCGGCAAAAAGGCCTCGCGCAGCGCAGGAACAGAAATCAACGAAAGACGTTGGCGCAGATGTTTGAGGCGGTAGCGAATGCGGCGTCCGGACAAGCTTCCCGATCAGATATGGAAGCTGTCGCAGCGCGCCTGCGAGCAGCGCTTGGCGACAAACTGACGAGTTTTACCGCCGTCCCGCCAGAAGAGATCGAAGCAGCGCTCCGCGCCGTTGCTGAACGCAAGCCCGATGGTTTGATCATCCTCGGCGGAGACGGCACAGCGAGAGCCGCCGCGGAAATCGTAGGCCGTGGCGCAGGCGTGCCGATCGCGCCGCTGCCGGGCGGCACCATGAACGTTCTCCCCAAGAAAGTATTTGGCGCGCGCACGCTCGATGAAGCCATCGACTCGCTCGCCGATCACGAAATCCGCCCGCTGCCGGGCGGAGAAATCGCCGGGAGGGTTTTCTTCCTCTCGGCGGCGCTCGGCTTTGCAGGCTCGCTCGCACGGCTGCGCGAAACCCAGCGCGGCGCGTTCCGCCCGCTCGCCTTCGCTAAGGCCTGGACGAGCACGGCCAACGCCTTCGGGAGCGCGATGATTCAAGGCGTGCGCTGGAAAACGCGCAAGAACCCTTCTTGGCGGCGCGCGCATACGCTCGTGCTTGCGGTCGGCTCAGTGCAATCGGTCATGAACCCGACCGATGATGAGGACGACGACGAAGGCTTCGAAATCGCGAGTCTCGATCTCCGCCAAGGCAGCGATCTCGCGCAACTTGGCTATCACGCGATCGCCAATTCCTGGCGCGATGCGCCCATGGTGCTTATCGAAGGCGCGCGGCGTGTTGACATAGAAGCGCCATCGAAACGCCCTCTCGTGGTTCTGGATGGAGAGCCAATCCGTCTGCCCGGTCTCAAAAGCGCGCGCTGGATTCCCGACGCCTGTATGATCCTTGCGCCAAAAGAAACCGCAGCGCAGAGTTTGGAAAAACAAAAGAGCGAACCAGAAAAGACGGCGTAATGGAGCAAGTCACGATCGCGCATATCAGCGATCTCCATTTCGGAGACGCTGATCCCGCCGCGCTTTATGCAGCGCGCGAAGCGTTGATTGCGCTGAATCCCGATGTGGTCGCTTGCTCCGGCGATCTCACACAGGGCGGGCGCACACAGGAATTCGCTGACGCCGCCAAATGGCTCGCGGATTTGCCGTTCCCGCTCGTCGTCGCCCCCGGCAATCACGATGCGCCCGTCTACAATGTGCTGAGCCGCCTGACGCGCCCAAAGCGCCGCTTCGTGCGCCTCATGCTCGCGACAAGTTGGAGCCACGCCGAACTTGGCGTGCGCGTGCGCGCCTTCGATACCGCGCGCCCCGTGCAATTGCGCCGGGACTGGTCGCAAGGCGTCTACGATCTCAAAGACCTCGACGAAATGCTTGAAGAAGGCGGCAGGCTCGTGCTCGTCGCGCATCATCCGCCGGTGACGCCGCCGGGCGCGCAAGTCGAAAGCGATGCGCGACGCGGCAAGCGCGCGCTCGAACGCATGGCGAAGCACAACGGCCTCGTTCTGCTCTGCGGCCACACGCATAAATTCTATGTCGGACGTTTAGGCGGCGGCCCGCTCACCGTGGTCGCGCCCTCGCTCTCATCCTTCCGCCAACGCGGTGAAACACCAGGCTTCGTCAGCGTGCAGATCGCGTTCAATGGCGTCAGCGCCGCGCTGCATAATTTCGACGGCAATGAGTTCAAAGCCGTAGAGCAAGTGACGGTGGAGGCTGTGGCTTAAGATCGTTTCCGGGCTTGATTTACGTAAAGCAACCTTTGAAGTTAAGGTGTATGTAAGCGGCACTTTAGGGCCACGGGAGCGCCATGATCAGCCTGGACGGGGTTGTCGTCACGCCGCTGAAACCGCACCGGGATCACCGCGGTGTGTTTACGGAAGCCTTTCGCGCACAATGGCCTACCGGAATTGTCCCGGTGCAGTGGAACGTAGTCGCTAGCAATCCAAATGTTATGCGGGGATTTCATGTCCACGTGACGCATGCGGATTACTTACTCGTTTTTTCTGGTTCCCTTTTGCTCGGGTTGAAGGATATGCGGACAGCGTCTCCAACTTTCGGCCATGTCGAAATGACCACGTTAAAGCCGGACGCCCCTGCAGCCATTATGATACCGCCCGGCGTAGGGCATGGCTTCTACTTTATGGAACAAAGCCTCCATCTTTATTCCGTATCCGAGTATTGGGATCTCGCCGACGAGTTCGCATGCAAATGGAATGATCCTGATATCGGGCTTGAATGGCCCACGAAAAATCCGTTGCTTTCGGAACGCGATACAAATGCATGCAGCTTTGCTGAAATGGCCGAAAGCTATCGTTTAGCCATCGCGCGCAAAGAGAATCCTCGCTCATCTA
>JBEVOS010000213.1:0-12135 GCA_040507435.1 Caulobacterales bacterium
GCGTCACGACCCGGGTATCCCCAATAAAGGGCGCGACGATACAGAAAATCGCGAAATCGGCGAATGCCATGAGCGCCCCGCCATGGATATTGCCGCTTCCGTTCAAGTGCTCCACACGCGGCTCGAAGGCGCAGCGGACATTTCCGTTCTCGAACATCGCCATCAGCGGGCCGATATGCGTTTCAAACGGATCGCCGCCCTGGCCCTCCCAGGTCCGCCACCCCTGGTAATGGCCGCTTTCCACCGCGCGCGATCCCCTAAAAAACTCGCCGCTCGTCACGCAATCCTCCACTTGTCTCAACGCCCTGCTTGCATGGTAAAGGGGGCCGCAGCAACCGAGGGAAGTTTCAGATGGACAGCGAAACGCGCGAACAATTGCTGGCGACGGTGCGGCGGTTTGTGCGCGAAAGGCTCCGTCCGCTGGAAGATCAAGTCGCCGAACAGGATCTCGTCCCCGATGAGGTGGTGAAGGAGATGCGCGAGCTTGGCCTCTTTGGGATGACGACGCCGGAAGAGTTTGGCGGCCTTGGGCTGAACACTGAAGATGAAGCGCTGGTCTGCATGGAGCTGGGCCAGTGTTCACCCGCGTTCCGATCCAATTTCGGCACCAATGCCGGCATCGGCAGTCAGGGCCTCATCATGTTCGGCAGCGAGCAGCAGAAGGCCAAATATCTTCCCGGCATCGCCTCCGGCGAAATCGTCGCGAGCTTCGCGTTGACTGAGCCCGAAGCCGGCTCCGATAGCGCCAGCGTTAGGACGCGCGCTGTCCGCGAAGGCGATCACTACGTGCTCAATGGTTCAAAGCGCTTCATCACGAACGCGAACCGCGCACATCTTTTCACCGTCATGGCGCGCACCGATACCGATCGGAAGGGCGGGAGCGGCGTGAGCGCGTTTCTTGTCGAGCGCAATTGGAAAGGCGTCAGCGTCGGCAAGCCGGAAAAGAAAATGGGCCAACAAGGCGCCCATATCTGCGATGTGAACTTCGACAATGTGATTGTCCCGGTCGAGAACCGTTTGGGCCCGGAAGGCGAAGGCTTCAAATCCGCGATGAAAACGCTCGATCGTGGGCGTATTCATATCGCGGCGTTGAGCGTGGGCGTCGCAGAACGCCTCATCGAAGATAGCGTGCGCTATGCCGGTGAACGTAAGCAATTCGGCCAAGCCATCGCAAGCTTTCAGATGATCCAGGCCATGCTCGCCGATAGCCGCACTGAAGCCTATGCCGCGCGCTGTTTGGTGCTCGACGCGGCCCGCAAGCGCGATTCGGGCGTGGATTCCGTGCTCGAATGCGCGGCGGCGAAGCTGTACGCGACGGAAATGGTGGGCCGGGTCGCGGATCGCGCCGTGCAGATATTTGGCGGTTCCGGTTACGTGTCTTCTTACGGGATCGAGCGGCTTTACCGCGATGTGCGCATCTTCCGCATTTATGAGGGCACCAGTGAAATCCAGCGTACAATCATTGCGCGTGAGATGATGAAGCGCGGCGCATGAGCCGCACGCGGCCGGACAGCGAGCTTTTGCGGCGAGGGCTCACGCATTTCGGCTACGAAGTGCAGATGCTCGAACAAACACATGCCGTAATAACGCTTGGAATATTGGGCGAAGGCGCGATGCGAAATGCGTGTCTGGAATCTTGGGTTCTTCACCTTCGCAATTTGATCGACTTTTTCTATGCGGATGCGCCACAGGCGGATGATCTGGCGGCGCTGGATTATGTTGCGGACTGGCAAGCGATCCGCCCGGTTAAACCCGCTGCCTTTGAAATCGCAAAGAGGCGGGCAAACAAAGAGATCGCGCATCTATCGGCACAGCGCATGGCCGTCGCGCCCGAGGATAAACCTTTGGACGTCGCCACGCTGACGCAGGAAATCCGCGCCGTTGCCGAAGTTTTTCTTAGTGCTTTGCGAACGCAATCCGCTATGGGCGGCGTGCAATAGCCGCAACTGTGCGCATCGCTTTCGCCGGATGCGTCTTTGGTGTTTTTGCCGGTCATGCCCGCCAAAGCCAAACGCGATCTTGAGGCGCTCGTATCGGAAATCGAAGCATGCCGCTTCTGCGCGCCGCATCTTCCGCACGCGCCGCGGCCTGTGGTGCGTGTGCATCCCGATGCGAAAATTCTCATCGCGGGTCAAGCGCCGGGCAGGCGCGTTCACGAAAGCGGATTGCCCTTCGACGATCGATCGGGCGATCGCTTGCGCGACTGGATGGGCGTCGGCCGCGAGACGTTCTACGACACGACCAAAATCGCGGTTGCGGCCATGGGCTTTTGCTACCCCGGCACAGTGAACGGCGCCGATCTGCCGCCCAGAAAAGAATGTGCGCCGCTCTGGCGGCCGCGTTTACTGCCATTACTTGAGAAAGTGCAGTTGACTCTGCTCGTCGGCGGATACGCGCAGCGCTATCATTTGGGTGCGAAAGCGGGGACGAATCTGCACGACACGGTGCGCAATTGGCGCGCTTACGGTGAGGCCGTTCTACCGCTGCCGCATCCGAGCTGGCGGAACACGGCATGGCTGAAGCGCAATCCTTGGTTCGAAGAAGAGGTCGTGCCCGAGCTGCGGCGCAGGGTGTCGTTATTGCTGTCTTAGCGCTGATCGCGGCGTGCGCGCCGACCGTGCAAACCGCATCGCGCACGCCGCGCGATTTCGCCGGGCCTGCTTTCGACGTCGCGCATAATCAATTTAAGACATTTGACGGAACGCGCCTGGGCTTGAGCGCATGGCTGCCGCCGCAAAGCGTCGAAACGTGGGGCGTCGTGATCGGCCTCCACGGTATGAATGATTACGGGCGCACGTTTGAAGAGGCGGGTTCCTGGTTCGCGGAGCGCGGCGTGGCGACCTTCGCTTACGATGCGCGGGGCCACGGACGCTCGCCCAATCGCGGCGTGTGGGGCGGCGAGCATCTGATGACGGAGGATCTGCGCACGGCGGTCGCCGTCGCGCGCCGCGCTTACCCAAACGCCACAATAACGGTCGTCGGCGAAAGCATGGGCGCAGCGACCGCCATCGCCGCGTTTGGCTCCGAAGCGCCCCCGGGCGCGGATCGCGTCGTGCTTGTGGCTCCCGCAGTATGGGGCTGGTCGAGTTTGCCGGATCTCTACGCGCTGACGTTACGGATTGGCGCGCATCTCATTCCGCATCGCTCCGTGACGGCGCCGCGCAGCGTTGCGGTCAAGCATCAGCCCTCGGACAATATTGAAATGTTGCGCCGCCTGGGGCGCGATCAGAACATGATCTTCGAAACGCGCATCGACGCGGTCTACGGCCTCGTCAATTTGATGGAAGCCGCGAGTGAGAAGTCGGCGCGCGTGAACACGCCTGCGCTTTTCATGTACGGCGCACACGATACGATGATCCCGCGCGCCGCCGCGATCGCCGCCGCGCAGAGTATGCCGCCATCGACGCGCACCGCCTATTATCCGGATGGATGGCACATGATGCTGCGCGATCTACAAGCGCCCGTCGTGTTCGAAGACATTCTCGCCTTCATGCGTGACTCCGCAGCGCCTTTGCCGTCCGCGCCGCTGCCGTTAATCCCGCCGGAGCACACAATCGCAAATCGTTAAGACACGGCCGTTAGGCTTCCAGGCCCGGAGCAGGGGGCTGTGGAGCAGAAATGGGCGGGCCGCTCGCCAAATTGCTGGATAAGCGCCAAATGGCGCTCACCCGCGCACGCCTCAAAGCGTGGTGGGACGGCTCGGATTTTGACCTGCAGGCCTTCGAAACGGCGAACGAAACCGGCGCCGAAATAAATCTCGAGGAAGAATTATTTGAGGCGCCTGCGCCGGAGTTTCCTGCGCGGTTCGCCGCGCTCGCCTTGCTGTGGGGCGAGGGGAGAATCGCCCCGGGCGACGACGCAGCCTGCGCGCTCGCGCCTGCGCAGCTGGGGCTTGAAACCGGGGGCGCGGTCGCCTTGCTCGGCGCAGGGCTTTGGACGCCTGTGGCGGCGCTCGCAAATGCGCATGCAGGTAAGATCGCCGCATTTGAATGGCGCGAAGAAACCTTTCCTTCGTTTGCGCATGGCGTGAAGCGCGCAAAGCTCGGCGAGCGGGTGTCGGTGCAGCGCGTAGATATCGAAACCTATGCATTCGAAGCGGAAGCGTTCGACGGCGTCTGGAGTCTCGACGAATTCACGTTCGCAGATGAACCGGCCCGGTTCGCGCATCGCCTTGCGAAAGCATTGAAGCCCGACCGCTGTTTGATGATCGAATTCTACGCCGGTTTGCCGTCACCCGATATTCCGTCTGCATTTGCGTCGTCATTTTCCGAACCGCATGTGCGCGCGGCCGGTGATGTGGCGCATTTCCTGATCGAGAGCGGCCTTAAGATCGAAGCGCATGACGACGTGACCGACGAGCATATCGAACTCGCGAAGAGGGGCTTCAAAGGGCTGGAAACCAGTCTGAAGGAAGCCGGCGGCATTGATGTCGCGGTTGCGCGGGAATTGGCTTGGGAGGCAGAATCTTGGCGCACGCGCCTCAAGCTTCTCGGCGATCGGCGGCTTGAGCGCCGGCGCATCATTGCACGCCGCCCAGCGCCTTAAGCACCCGCACGGACCGCTCTTGTATTCCCCACCGGAGCCCCCTAAACGTCCCGCCTTCCTGACGCCTCAAGGGGCGGGCGCGTAGCTCAGCGGGAGAGCACTCCCTTCACACGGGAGGGGTCACAGGTTCAATCCCTGTCGCGCCCACCAGTCATCAAACATATCCGTGGGCGCGATCGACTCATGCTGGCCGGGATTACAATTGTCACGACGCGCGAACGATGCCGGAAATGGGCGGCCGGTTTCTTCGTAAGCGTCTAGTTGGATACTTGATGCTTCACCTCTTCGGAAAAACCAGCACGATCGTGAAACCTCGTTCTGCCTAGCAGAACGCACTCGCACGCTGTCTCCCGCGCGAAGGAATTTCATCTGGAGCACGTAGCGCTGAGCGGCTAAGGCAAGACCTTGCAGGAGTGAAACGCGCGCATGGATTTCCAACTTAGCGAAGAGCAACAGGCGCTGGCCGATAGCGTGAAGCGGTTCGCCAAGGCCAAATTGGCCGATGGCGCGCTCGCACGGGCGCACGATCCGCGCTTTTCCTGGGATGTTGCCCGCATGCTGGCTGAGCAAGGCCTGCTCGGCATTACAGCGTCCGAAGCCGATGGCGGCCAAGGCGGGACGCTAATGGATGCCGTGATCGCCATTCAGGAAATGGCGATGGTCTGCCCCAAAAGCGCAGACATCGTGCAGGCCGGCAATTTCGGCCCGATCCGCACCTTCATCGAATATGCGAGCGCCGAACAGAAAGCGCGCTTTCTGCCTGATCTGCTCGCGGGACGCTTGCTCATCAGCCTCGGCATGAGTGAACCGGAGGCGGGCTCCGCCGTCACGGATTTGACGACGAGCGCACGCCAGGACGGCGATGACTACGTGATCAATGGCGGCAAAGTCTTCGGCACACATTCGGGCGATGCGAATTTGTTTCTCATCTATGTGCGCTATGGGCCGGGCACAGATGGCATCGGTTCGGTGCTGATCGAGCGTGACACACCTGGCTTCACGCTCGGCCCGCCTTCAGCCTTCATGAGCGGCGAAGAATGGCGTCAGCTCTATTTCGACAATTGCCGCATCCCGGCGAAGAACGTCCTGCTTGGCAAAGGCGGATTCAAAAAACAAATCGCCGGATTCAACATTGAGCGCATCGGCAATTCGTCGCGCGCACTTGCTGTCGGCCGTCACGCGTTTGAAGTGGCGCGCGATCATTTGCTAACGCGCAAACAATTCGGACGTCCGCTTGCGGAATTTCAGGGCTTGCAGTGGAAATTTGCCGAAATCGCGGTGGATTTGGATTCTGCACAACTGCTGCTTTATCGCGCCGCGACGAATGCGGATCGGGGTTTGCCTTCCGCGTACGAAACCTCTGTGGCGAAGCTCGCATGCAATCAGGCTGGTTTTAAAGCTGCGAACGAAGCCGTGCAGGCGATGGGTGCGATGGGCTATAGCCAGGAATCCTTGGTTGAGTATTGCTTCCGGCGAACGCGCGGCTGGATGATCGCCGGCGGATCGCTGGAGATTTTGAAGAACCGGATCGCCGAAGACGTCTTCGGCCGCCGCTTCGACCAACGGCCGCCCAGATCATGAGCGGCGCGGAGCACATCGCGCGGTCTTTGCTGCGCCCCAAAAGCGTTGCGCTGATCGGCCAATCCGACGATGCGGATAAAACAAGCGGCCGTCCGCTCGCTTATTTGCGGCGCGCCGGTTGGCAGGGCGCAATCTATCCGGTCAATCCAACGCGCGACACAGTGCTCGGCGAGCGCGCTTACAAATCGATCGCCGATTTGCCGGAAACGCCCGATCTTGCGTTTGTTCTTTCGCCGACTGAGCGCGTTCTTCCCGCTTTGCAGGATTGTGCTGCGCGCGGCGTCGGCGCGGTGTCAGTGCTGGCCGGCGGCTTTGCTGAATCGGGAGAAGGTGGCGCAGCCAAAGAGCAAGCGCTGCGCGATGTTTTGAAGGGCTCGCCCACGCGCCTGCTTGGTCCCAATAGCCTCGGCATGGTGAATTTGCGCGAACGCTTGGTGATTACGGCGAACGCCGCATTTGCCGAACCGGACTTGCCTGTCGGACGCGTATTCGCAGCTTCCCATTCGGGCAGCATGATCGGCGCGCTGATGTCGCGCGGCAAAGCCAAGGGACTTGGCTTCGCCGGTCTTGTGTCAGTTGGCGCTGAAGCAGATTTAAGTCTCGGCGAGATTTGCGAAGCGACGCTTGGCGAAGAAGGCGTCGACGCCTACGTCTTGTTTCTCGAATCTCTCCGGCATGCAAAGGCGCTGCGCCGGTTTGCCGAAGGCGCGGCGAAACTTGGCCGTCCAGTCATCGCGTATAAACTTGGGCGCTCTGAGCAAGCGCAGGAACTCGCTCAATCGCACACCGGCGCGCTCGCCGGCGAGGATGACGTGGCCGATGCGTTGTTTCGCGATTGCGGCATTGTGCGCGTCCACACACTCGACGCGCTTCTTGAAGCGCCGGTGATCATCGCGCGCACGCCCATTCGTCCGAAGGGAGCGCGCGCCCCGAAAGTAGGCGTTGTGACGACAACAGGCGGCGGCGCAGCGTTGGTCGTCGATCAGTTGGGATTGCGCGGCATTGAAGTTGCGAAACCCTCCGAGCAAACTTTCGCCAACCTCAAAGCAGCAGGCGTGGAAGCCGAAGAAGGCCGCATCATCGATCTGACGCTCGCGGGCACGCGTTATCCGATCATGAAGGCCGCAATCGATACGATGTTGGCCGCTCCGGAATTCGATCTTGTGCTGGCGGTCGCTGGATCGTCTGCGCGGTTTCAGCCTGATCTGGCCGTCAAACCCGCGATCGATGCCGAAGCGGTTAAACCGTTCGCGATGTTCGTTGCGCCGGAAGCGCCGGAAGCTTTGCTGCGCCTCGCGCAAGCGGGCGTGCCTGCGTTCCGCACGCCGGAATCGGCGGCGGACGCCATCGCGGCTGCGTTGACGCGTCCGGCGTCGAAAACACAAACGGACGCGCCCGCGCCAAAAGGAGAGGGCCGCTACCTTGATGAGATGGAAGCTTATGACTGGCTGTCCAAGCTCGGCTTTCCGAGCGCGCCGGCCGCGGCGCTGAGCGTAAGTTCGGTCGCGTCGTCGTCGCCCGTCGCGTATCCCGTCGCCGTGAAGATATTGTCCGCAGACGTGCTGCACAAAACCGATATCGGCGGCGTCGTTCTCGGCGTGAAAAGCGATGCGGAGTTGAAAGAGGCGATCGAGGGAATCGTTGCGAATGCGAGCAAGGCTGGCGTCACAGCGGAGCGCGTGCTCGTGCAATCGATGACGTCTGGGCTTGGCGAAGCGCTCGTAGGATTCAAACGTGATCCCGATGCAGGCCCGATCGTATTGGTCGCGGCCGGCGGCGTCATGGCGGAGATATACAAGGATCGCGCCGTTCGCTTGGCGCCGGTGACGCCGGAAGAGGCCGAGGAGATGATCCGCGACGTAAAAAGTTTTGCGGCGCTTTCAGGTTATCGTGGCAAGCAGGCAGGCGATCTAAAAGCACTGGCGCGCGCGATCTCCGCATTGTCCCAGCTGGCGCTCACGTCCGACGTAATCGAGGCTGAGATCAATCCGCTGCTGGTGAAACAAGACGGCGTCGTCGCGGTCGACGCCGTCATGCGCGTGGAGGCGTAAATGATTGAAAGCCTCAAAGAACGCGTAGCAGCAGATAAATTGCTGACGCATCGCGGCCGCTTTGTGAACACACAGTTTTTGTTGGAGGTGGGCGACACGCCTTACCTCATCCGCATCGAGAATGGCGTGATCACGAGCGTCACCAGAGGGCCGTTCGTGATGGCGCACTGGATCTTCGCGTTGCGGGCGCCAGAGGATGCATGGCGCAAATTCTGGTCCGCCAATCCGCCGCCAGGGTTCCACGACCTTTTCGCGCTGATCAAACAACGCCTTTTGAAGGCTGAAGGCGATCTGCATCCCTTCATGGCGAATTTGTTCTACTTTAAAGGCGTGCTCGCCACGCTGCGTGACGCATGAAGGCTGAATTCGAATCCATCATTGGGCGCTATCTGAAGCTCAATCTCCTAGGCAAACCGCATCGCGTTTATGTCGAGGAGGCGGGCGCCGGACCGCCGCTCTTATGTCTGCATACGGCGGGCGCGGATGGCCGCCAATATCGCGCCGTGCTCAACGATCCAGAGATCACGTCGAAATTCCGCGTCATCGCGTTCGATCTGCCCTGGCATGGAAAATCGTCCCCGCCCACCGGCTGGAATCGCATTGAGGAATATCGGCTCACCTCGCGCGATTATGTCGACATCATCATCGGCGTTGCGGAAGCACTGGAGCTCGATCAGCCGATCGCGATGGGCTGTTCGATCGGCGGACGTATCGTGCTGCATCTCGCGCTCGAACATCCCGATCGCTTCGGCGCCGTTATCGGCTTGCAGGCTGGCGCCCATGTCGATCCTTATTACGACACTCAATGGCTGCACCGGCCGGACGTGCATGGCGAAGTGTGCGCGGCGGTTGTTTCGGGTCTCGTTGGTCCGAACGCAACCGAAGAAAATCGCTGGGAAACGCTCTGGCATTATATGCAGGGCGGGCCGGGCGTGTTTCGCGGCGATCTCCATTTCTACAAAGTGGATGGCGATATTCGCGAGCGCATTAGCGAGATCGATACGACGCGATGCCCGGTCTATTTGTTGAGCGGCGAATATGATTATTCCTGCTCGCCGCAAGATACGCTAGACGCCGCCGCGGGCATCAAAGGGGCGTCCACCACGATCATGAAAGGCATTGGTCATTTTCCA
The DNA here is from genome assembly GCA_040507435.1 of Caulobacterales bacterium. Lineage (GTDB taxonomy): Bacteria > Pseudomonadota > Alphaproteobacteria > Caulobacterales > Aquidulcibacteraceae > JBEVOS01. The sequence continues at coordinate 9,311 of JBEVOS010000213.1, forward strand.
ATGAGCGAAGACCCGGAGGGTTTTCTCGCACATTTACGGCCGGTGCTGGCGCAAATATTATCAGCGCGCGGCATGCAATAACGAACACGTCGAGAATCCATATGAAATGGCTGAAAGACTCGGTCGTGGTCGTCACTGGCGCGGCGAGCGGCATTGGGCGCGGGATCGCTGAGGCCGTCTCCCCCTACGGCGCGCGTGTCGCGCTCAAAGGCATGGATTCGAGCGAGTTCATCATCATTGGCAATTCGGCAATCCGTAGCTTTGCGCAAAACCGGCTGAACGAAGTTGCCGCCGCGCTCGATCAAATCGACAAACGCAGCTGAAGGGTCATACACGTGGCGCGTTTGCGTGACGAGAAGGCGAGGCTCAATCTGGCGTCCTATCCGCAGATATTCGACGTGCGCGCCGCTTATGCCGACGTCGATAGCTTTCAGCACCTCAATAACGTCGCGATGGCGCGCTATTTCGAAGAGGGACGCGCCGCGATGAACATGCATCTGTTTGGTGTCGATACGGTCGTGCGCCCATCAGGCGGCGTGCAGCTTCTGTTTGCGACGATCACGATCGATTACGTCGCGCAGGGCGCCTATCCGGGCGTCGTGACAGTCGCGACGGGCATCAGCAAAGTAGGCCGCTCCTCGTTCAATCAGGCAGGTGGATTGTTCCAGGACGAGCGCTGCATCGCGCTGTGTGAGGCGGTCACGGTGTACGCAGTAGATGGCGCGGGGAAACCGTTGCCGGATGACACAATAACCGCGATGCGGGAATTGGCGTTTGCGGGAAGTTAGCAGGGTGAGGTTGCAGCGATGTCGCGAGCGCTCCGTCGAGCTCAAGCGTCACAATTGAAGCGACTGCAAGACGCGCTTCAAGGCGTGATTTCGACCTGTATCGCTAGGTCGCCATGCTCATTCGCCGCCCATAGCTTGCCGGAGCCGTCGCCTGCCAAGGTAATAGGCTGCTCGGCGAAGAGCGGACGCGCGGTGCGCGCCGTGTATTTATTCGCCGCTTTTCCGGAATTGCGCCGCGCCGCCTCGAGCAGCAGGAGCAAAGTCAGCCCGCCGTTCACGACGCAGGCCGGATAGCCTTCAACGTCACGCGAATAATCCGCATCGTAGTGAATGCGATGGCCGTTGAACGTGATCGCGGAGTAGCGAAACAGCATCGGCATCGTGGGCGTGACGATTTCTTGCCAAGCGGCGTCGCGCGGCGCGGGCGTCGGCGAGACGGGCGCTTCGCCGCTAACAGCCGCTTCACGGTAGATGACGTCCTGTTCTTCGGTAATGTGTATCGACCCTTGCACACGAAATGTGTGGCGCAACGTGACGATAAGGAGCGCGCCCGTCCGGCCGCTCTTTGCTTCGACGCCGATGATCTCGGATTCTTTTTCGGCATGATCGCCGATCTGCAATGGCGCGATGACATGCGTGCGCCGCCCGCCCAGCATGCGTCGCGGCAGCGGTGACGGCGGCAAGAAATCGCCGGTGCGCGGATGTCCGTCCGCGCCCAATTCGGATTGCGGCGCAATCTCCGGAAAGAACATGCTGTACCAATGCGGCGGCAGGCTCGCCGGGCGTTCAAGATTGAGAAGGCCGCAAATGCGCGCAATGGCTGGCGCGGTGATCTCGTCGGCGACGCGCTGTTTACGGCCGATCCATTTTTGCAGATCGAGAAGAGTGTCAGGGCTCATCAGTTTAGCGCCACGCCGCCATCGACCACTAGCGTTTGACCAGTAATGAACGCCGCCGCGGGGCTTGCGAGAAACGCGATCGCGCCCGCGACGTCGGTGGGATACATGTCGCGTGAGACGCTGCGCTCGTTGATATTTTTCTGCCGGCCGCGATCGAGCTGAACCTGATTCTGCAGCAGACCTTCGCTCAGCGTGTAGCCCGGCGCGATGCAGTTCACGCGGATGCCGTCGGCGCCTAGTTCTCTCGATAGAGCGCGCGTCATGCCGATGATCGCGGATTTGCTGGTGACGTAATGCAGCATCAGCGGATTGCCTTTGAAGCTGGTGGCGCTGCCGATATTTACGATGCATCCGCCGCCGCGCCTGCGCATCGCCGGAACCGCCGCTTTGACTGCCAAAAACACGCCGTCCATGTTGACGCTCATCACCCGGCGCCACTCCGTCAAAGTTATATCCGTCAGCGGCTGCGGCAGCAGCGACGTGAAGATGCCGGCATTGTTGACGAGAATGTCCAATCCGCCATGCGCGTCTACGGCGTGATCAATCATGTTTTGAGCGGAGGCTTCGTCGGCGACATTAGCGATGACGCCGCTCGCCTCAAAACCTTCACTCCGTAGTTGGGCGACGGCGTTGTCCGGTGAATTCGCATCGGCGACAACAACGCGTGTTCCGTTCTGCGCGAGCGCGCGTGCGATCGCGAGGCCAATGCCTTGCGCGGCGCCGGTGACGATAGCGACAGGTTTATCGGTCATAGCTGATCACGCTCTATGGATGAATTTCGTGGCGAGATAGACCTGCAAACCTTCGAGGCCGCCTTCTGACCCGTAGCCGCTATCATTCACGCCGCCGAAGGGCGTCTCAGCGCTGGACACTTGCCAATTGTTGAGCGCGATACATCCAACGTTCAGCGCGGCGGCGACATCATCGAGCCGGCGCGCTGATGTGGAATGCGCGTACGCCGCAAGCCCCATAGGCAAACTGTTGGCGACGGACACGGCTTCATCCATCGTTGAAAATGGCCGCGCAATCGCGAGCGGCCCGAACGGCTCGACGGTCATCGCCATGGAATCATCCGGCACATCAGCCAGCAAAGTAGGCGCAAAGAAATAACCATCGCGAGGCGGGCGCGTGCCGCCCG
>JBEVOS010000167.1:0-3154 GCA_040507435.1 Caulobacterales bacterium
GTCGCGAGCGATTTCATCCCAAGCCAGATAAAACGCGTTGTCTCGCGCGTAGTAGCCGAGCGCGTAGGACGGATAAGCACCGGTTGGCACTTCCGCAATCGCTGTCACCACCCAGTGAGGCAAAACAATTGCATTCATCGGCGCGTCCAACGACTCGACGATTTCTTCAACCGTGACAATCAGCGTCGTCGCGGCCAACGCCGATTCTTTCTGTGCGCCAACGATGCCGCGAATAAAAACGTTGCCCTGTCGATCGGCGGCTTGCGCATGTAAGACGGTGACGTCAGGATTAATCGCGGGCACGGTCGCGATCTTCTCGTTTGTGTAAGGGCAGCGTACTTCGCGCACTTCCGAGTTAACGCCGGGAAGATCGGTTCCGACGTAGCCGCGTAACATTCCAAATGGCATCCGAGCCGCGCCTGCGATGTAAGCCGCCGCCATTCCCGCGTGCGAATGTTCGTGAATCTCCAGCGGTCGCGGCCAATCATTTTCGACCGCATCGCGCAGCCGATGCAGCGAGCCGACGCCGGGATTGCCACCCCAGGAAAACGTCAGTGCACGGGCACAACCAACACCAATCAATTGATCGTAAATCAAGTCCGGCGTCATCCGGATCAGATGCAGATCGCGTTTTTTCTGGCGCAGAATTTCGTGCCCGGCTGCGAACGGAATCAGATGGGTAAAACCCTCTAGCGCCACGCTCTGACCATCATGGATATATTGATCGATGATTTCTTGTAAGCTGCCGAGCTGCATCGCCTATTCCACTTTCGTCTGCGATTGTTCGCGCAGGTATTGCGCCAGATAATAAAACGAGGCGATCCCTTTGCCCGACGAACCCGACCCTTTCCAGCCACCGAACGGTTGATAGCCCGGCCACGCACCAGTGGTGGCACCTTGGGGACGATTCACATAGGTGACTCCGGCCTCAATGTTGTCGAAAAAGTAGGCTGCATCGTCATCGTTGCCGTAGAGACCGGCGGTTAGTCCGAAACGTGAATCGTTGGCCAGCCGGATCGCTTCAGCGCGGTCGCGTACGCGACAAACCATCGTGATCGGGACGAACATTTCCTCTTTGAACAGCGGATGCGTGGCCGGCGCTTCAGCCAGCGTCGGCGCGACAAAATAGCCGTGCGTCAGTTCACCTTCGGCCAGACGCTTGCCGCCGGACAAAATTCGCCCGCCGTTTTCGGTAAGTTCTTTACTGTAACGCTCGTAGTTTTTCAGCGCGCTGGCTGTGGTCACCGGCCCGAGCCAATTTTCCTTTCGCGAAGGATCGCCAATCGTAATCGCGTTGATTTTTTCCTGGAGCTTCTTGATCAACGGATCCGCGACTTTGTCATCAACGTAGATTCGCGACACCGCCGAACATTTCTGTCCGCTCAATCCAAACGCTGAACGCACAATCCCGTCTGCCGCGCGATCGAGATCTGCATTCGCAGTCACAATGCAAGCGTTCTTGCCACCCATTTCGGCGATGCACGGTCGCGGATATACGCCACTGGCCATGGTGCGGTAGATATGCATGCCGACGTCAACCGATCCGGTGAAGGTAATTCCGGCGGTATTGGGATGGTTTAGCAATGCCTCACCAACTACGCTGCCGCCACCATTGAGATAATTGAAGACTCCGCGCGGAAGGCCGGCATCGCGGATACAGTCTGCGAGCAAACGTCCGGACCACGGCGTATCAGTCGCAGTTTTCAACACGACTGTGTTTCCTGTAATTAAAGCCGCCGCCACCGGCCCGCCGGCAAGTGCAAACGGAAAGTTATACGGTGCGATGACCACCCAGACACCGTAAGGCTTCATCACGCTGCGATTGTGCGAACGGAAATCCGGAAGCGGATCATCGGGCAAAGGATTATCGAATCCGTTGTGTCCGGCATAATCATCCGCGTAAAGATTGAAAAAGTCCGCTGTCTCCTGCACTTCTCCCAGCGCTTCCATCCGGTTCTTTCCAACTTCCAACGACATCGCTGCGCCGATGTCGTAAACGCGTTCTTCGATGAGCGCAGCAACGCGTTTGAGCGAACGGACGCGCTCTTCCATCGGTGTCGCGCGCCATCCTGAAAGGGCAGCTTGAGCCGCGGCCATGGCATCGTTTACATCATCAACAGTCGCGAGCGAGAAGTGCCCCAGGACGCGGCGCTGATCGATTGGGCTGCGTCGAGTGTCGTGCTTCGCGGTGACGCGGTCCTCGCCATTAATGTAGAGAGGATGGGTCGCGCCTAACGAGCGATTGAGTTCAGCGAGTGCAGCGTCAAAACGCGTATGCATCTCCGCCGGCGGATTAAACATGGTTGCGTAAGTCAGTTTGAAATTCATGCAGCCTCCATTTCGCCTAACAGGCGATCGAGCAAAGCCAAGGCATCGCTCAATTCGCGTTCTTCAATTACCAGCGGCGGTGCTAGGATTATCAGGTTTCCGCGGACAGCAAAAGACACACCGAGACCGCGTGCTTTTCGCACGAGCGTCGTCAGTTGCGGAGGCGTTTGCGGCCAAGGTGCCAGCGCCGCGCGACTAGTTTGATCGCTGACTAGTTCAACGATCGCAAACAAACCTTGCCCGCCGCGAACATCACCAATTAACCGATGCTTTTGCTGAAGGCGTTTTAATTCAAGGAACATCTCGCCACCCAAGCGGCTCGAGCGCTCGATCAATTTTTCATTTTCATAAGCGCGAACCGCCGCCAATCCGGCGGCGCAAGCAAGGGGATGACCGCAGTAAGTTAAGCCAGTGAAGAGCATCTGCGTTTCTAAACGCCGGGCGACATTTTCGTTCATCACCACAGCGCCGAGAGGCAAATGCGCGCCAGTCAGTCCTTTCGCTAATGTCATCAGATCTGGCTTGCCGGCATCACCGTATCGCTGCCAGGCGAACCATTCGCCACAGCGACCAAAGGCGCTCATGACTTCATCGGCGATCAGGCATACATCGCGCGAACGCGTCACCTCGCGCAAGCCAGGCCAGTAGTTATCCGGTGCCACGATGCCATTAGTTCCAGCATTCGGCTCCATCAAGACAGCGGCCACGGATTGTGCACCCTTGCGGTCGATTTCGCCAGCCACGGCGTCAACTGCAAGACGGCCACAATCCATTTCGCTGCTGCTACCAAATGGGCAACGATATGCGTACGGCGGTGGAACATGCG
>JBEVOS010000261.1:0-10191 GCA_040507435.1 Caulobacterales bacterium
GGCAAATCAGCCGCAGCTTATTGGACGGCGTCGCGGCTGCACCGCCGACTTTTGCCACGTGTGGCTCATGATCGCCGATGTAAATGTCCCACGCGATCGCGAAATTCGCATCACTGACGCCGGGCTCGGCATCTTTCAGCAACATGGACAGCGCAGAACGAGTGTCATTGTGCGGACGCTCGCCGAGGCGCCCGCCTCAAGCGGGCAAGCAGCCAACGCGCAGACATTCAAGAGTCTTGAGGAGTGGAGGGCAGCTCAAAATCCGGCAGAGCAAGACCAACCGCAAGCACGAGCGCCCGTACAGAGCGCCATAATCAGCTTGGATTCTATGCGGGAGATTTGGAGAGGCGACGCAGATCAAATGCCCCTCTCGACCGACGACTATACGTGCCAAGAAGCCGTCGAGTCGTACCAACCCATCCCTCGCCCGAGGTCCGAGGATAGCGTTTGGCGGATGACCGCAGACGGTCACAGAGTGACGCTGCAACGATCGACGCGACAAGCAATTTCACAATGCGCCATATCGGCGGACGGACGAAGACTACTTATCTACGCGCCGCCGTTCCTACATCTCTACGAGGTGGCGCGCTGAATCACCGCTAAGTAACAAAACTCGCGGACATGTTGCGTGTCTCGGGAAAGAGCCTTTGAGCTAAAGCGTAAGATCCCATTCGGAAGTTTGGCGTTAGATGCCGCGAAGCGGAAGTTGATTGTCCCGAGTTCGGATTGTCTGATAGGGGCCTTGCGAAACTCCGCGAGCGCCACGGCATTCCGACACCGCCGCGCGCACGCTCAAGCAACGATGGCGCTTGGGTCCGACAAACTTCGCGAGCAGGAATTCTTCGATGGGAGTTGATGGCTCGTCGCAAGCAGCGCGGCGTGGCGGCGACCGAACGGCTCTTTAGCTATTCGTACGGCGTATTTGCTTGTTACGGAGATTCTATTGGCCTACCACTGCTCTGGCTCGCATGTTTCGGCGTCGTGTTCTCGGTTGTGTTCCTCGTAGCAGATATCGGGAGTTTGGGAGTTGCCAAGCGATTACCTGTGCGAATCACGGCACAGGTGGACTCCGATCACGCCGAAGCAATCAAGTTCTCATTGTCCCGAATCTTCCCATTCGGCGCGTTTGAAGGCACCTTTAGACAGTGGCTGGACTCTTTCGACGCGCGTCACGGCAATCTAGCAGAAATCTTAGTGCGCGTAGCTGCCACGATTGAGTCTTTCCTGTCGCTGACGCTTGCCCTCACCTTCGGCCTCGCAGTTCGACGTACGTTCCAAATCAGCTGACGGAATGACTCGCCCACCTATTGCTTCATCCCAGACGCCGAGCGCCGGGCTCACTTTGCAACAGTATGGCGGCTGCTCGCTCTCAACGCGCGTCTGCCGCCCTCTGCACAGAGGTGAAGGTGTCCCTCTGCAGTGCAAGCAGGGCGTTGAAATCGTAATAACTGGCTTCCACCCGCGCCGAATCCCATTGCCCTTCTAAATAGGCACGAAAAAGCTCTGCTCTTTTCAGTCGATCGGCTATGTCGAACGAGTCCGCGACACGAGAAACCCCGTCCCGGTCACCCTCACTAAAAATCGGCGTGTCGATGGACATTGCATCAAGATACGAAAAGCTTCCGGTCCAAAATCTCAAATGGTAGTTTCCAATGGTCGTAACTCGAAACGACAATTCGTCCGGAAGCATGGCTGCTTGAACGGAAAGCTCCCGGTAATGTCCGTGCGGCGTTTCTATCAGCCGTTTGACCGCAAGCCGCTCCAGAGCCCACCGCGTTTGGTCTTCCAAGAAGCCGTGCCTCAGCATTTCCGCGTTCACCGCCTCGCCACGAACGTACCCATCCTTGTCTGTGGCCGCGCCGGTAGTACCCAAATAGGCAACGATTAAGCTAGCCAAAAAATGCTCGCGCGGATCTGCAGCGCTAACGTCGAATAGGTTGCAGGCAACTTGCGAAGATCGAGCGTTATAGTGGGCATACTCACCCAGCAAAGCATGCTTCGTGAACTCGTGCAGCGGCACCTTATAGTTATGGTGCTCCAGCTCAATGCGAACAATTTTCTGAGAATCAACATTTGGGCTGCCGAAAAAACCGGTAGTCAACTCGATAACCGCGCGCGTGTTACCTCCCGTAATATTGCTCAAGAATTGACGTATCGAGTCGTTGGTGCGGATGGATCGCAACGTCGCCTGCAAAAATGCCACCACGTTACCAAGCTGCAACCTAATGTGATCCAGAGCTTTAGGATTAACTTTGCCCTCGGCTACCCGAAGAGCAAACGTCAGACGCTTTTGAATAACTTCCTCCGCCGGTGGAGGAGAAATAGTGAATACCCGGTTTTGATATGCCGCTAATGCGCCGGTAGTTTTGGATAGATAAAATGTACTCGGCCTGAGCGCTGCAAAAACTAGCATATTGCGCGAAGCAGCCAACTCCTGTGCAATTAAAAAAGCCTCCTGCTGCACGTCAAAAGAGCGCTGATCAGCATTGTCTAGAACCACTATGATCCGCTTGTTTCTTCCCCGCGCCAGATGACCAAACGCTGCAGTCAAATGGCGCGCTCTATCGTCAATCAGGCTGGAAAGGAAGTTGATCCTCTCCATTTGATAGGCAGAATCATTTACTCCTTTCAGCTGCCCCTTTACGCCTTTGTCGAACGACGCGAGTTCAGCGTGATAAATGGCGTTGGCGAAATCGGCGGAGTCTATATCAACGCCGTACTCGTTCTTTAAAATGCGGGGAATATCTGACAAAACGAACGATTTTATATCGGACTCTAACGTAGCTTTTACACCAAGATCGATGTGGATGAAATATGTCTCGTCGTCGTGAGCAATATTCAATTGGTGTCGAAGATTCTTAAAGAAAGAGCTTTTACCGACGCCAATGTCACCGACAACAACGACTGGGCGTGACCCACCCGCGCTTGCCTCCGCTTCTGCCATTTTCAAGCCACCGCTAGTCACACGCGCCTGTAATGCGGTGGGCTTCCCAGAGTCGTCGCCAACCCTTGAGTAGCGGGCGGCAATGATTCGCTTGCTCAGTTGAAGGTGGCGATTGTTTGCCTCTATTGGAACGTAGCAATCTTCATAAAACGCTTCTGACAACGACGGATTGTCCTCAATCTCCTCAAGGAGGATGGACGAGAGAGACCACAAGTTCTCTTGGAAAGTATTTCTGTACCGATATTCATTCGGGTTGCTGATTGATGTGGAGGCTTTCGCCGGAATTCTGGGCGTTCTGCTTGCGGAAAGTCGGCGGTTAGCTTGATTCTCCGAGACCCCTTCAGGAGACAATAAAGTCCAAAGGAGAGGAAAGTTTTCGGAATAGCTCGAAAAGCCATTGAAAAGAAAACATTCCCCATCGAGCGGAGATTGTCCGATGACGATGGCCTGAAAAATGATCAATTGAGGACCGTTACAAACTATTCCGAGCTGCGCCCCTTTTAAGGAACAGTACGCAATCGCCTGCTGAACGGCCTGCCTCAGTGGCTCAGAGGTCTGAAGCAGGGGGTGAAGTTTGCGGATTTTAGATGGAGAACCCGAAGGCAAAATATCAAATACAATGCTTGGTCTTTTTGCTTCTAATACGGCTTTGCACGGTCGTCCCAAAAGGTAGTCTGCGATTCCGCCAGCTTCGTTTCGGTTTTCGACCTCAATGTCCGGCTTCTCCCATCCGAGGCATTCAGACAACAATCTGTCCACAAAATGGAAGCGATTTTGCGCCTCGTTCCAATGAGGGTTGTCCGGCGGTAAGTGCTGCAAAATTTGCTCTAGCCGACGACGGCCTTCGGGCATTTCGAACGGGGCTTGCATCGGTCTACTTTCAGCGAACTAGCGACCGAATATCATATCCAGCGGCAACTTTACAAAACCTAGATTTGGTTCAGGTCTGGTCACCCGTTTTGCCAAGGTTTCGTGAGATCATGGGATGTTCCTGGACCGTTTCGGCAATCTAGCCTTGAAGCCCCAGAGCATGCCGGCATGAGAAATTCGCGAAGTAAGGTGCACACATTCACACATTAACCCGCCGCCGCGCTGTCTGAAAGCCTCCGCGGTTCTCATGCCAACGCGCAGCATGGCGATAACCGCAAGTCAAAATCGACGCTGCCATGACCGCTCAAGGGCGATGTACTCGACGTCCGCTTTCCGAATCTGTGCGATCGAGTGAAGGTCGCTTCCTGCCCCAGAACGAGCCCTCCCCCTTCCACGGCCAGCAGAGCTAATTCCGGCTAAGCCGCTATCTCAACTCAAAAACCACTGTGACACTAGCTTGATTGTCGAGTTCACCAGGATTGATCGCCGCGTTTGCTGATTGCTCGGTTTGCGGCGCAGTCAGATACCCGTCGCGCCTTAGCTCGGATGCGGCGAGCGCGCTGCCCGGTTCAATGATTGCGCGCACCTTTACGACGCGCATATCGGCGGCTTCCGCATACGTTTGCGCGCGCGCACGCGCACGAGAGATAGCCTGCGCTATAGCCTGTTCGCGCGAGGCCTCAATGTCTTTGAATGTAAACTGAATGCCTTGCAGTTCGTTTGCGCCTTCAGCGACGGTCGCATCAATTAAACGGCTCACAGCGGAAAGATCGCTGACGCGCAACGTAACGATGTTGCGGCTCACATATCCGGTTATGCGCGGCGCAGCGCCTCTCACATAGGCGTACTGGGGCTCAAGCGAATAACCGACCGTTTGAACGTCGGCTGCAGCAACGCCCGCAGCGCGCGCCGCTTCGAGCACTGCGTCCATGCGGGTGGATTGAGCCTCTTGCGCCGCGCGCGCATTCGCGCCTCGCGCAATGACGCCTAAAGATACAATCGCCAAATCTGGCGCTGTTCTTGTCGACGCGCTCGCATTGACCGTGAGCAGCGTGGGATCGCCGCATGCGCCCAACATCCCAAGCGGCGCGACGACGAGCAGCATCGCTACAAATTTTTTTCTCAGCATGATCGGTCTCCGGCGCTCAGCGTTGGTCGTCGAGCGCGGCAATGAGCAGACCAATTATGACATCATGATGCCGTTGGGTTGGAATGCAATTTGCGGCATAACGCGAAGATAGAAGAGCGCAGTGAAAATCGCTCAACGATTGAAAGGCGCTTTATCTCCGCGCCGCCCAGCAACCTCCGCGCATTCCAACGTAACATCCGCCGCCTTCTTCAGTGCGTCGGCCCGTGCAAGGATCGCTTTTTTGAGCGCCTGGTAACGCGCAACTTCGCTCGAAGTCTCAAGAATTTTGCTGAGAACTTTTAGTGGGACATCGGCCTTGCGGCCAAGCGTCAGGAGTTGCACATCAAGACGATCCTGCTCGCTGTAAGTGCGCGCCTGTCCGGCACGCGCCGGCTCTATGAAACCTTTGTCTTCGTAGAATCTGAGCGCGCGCGCTGTCACGCCAAATTCCTTGGCAAGTTGGCCAATTGTATATGTTTTCACTGACCTGACCCCAGCGCAGACACAGCGAGAAGCAACGTAATTAAGTACCTACCGTTCCTGAACCACAGTTAAAAATAAACCAGCGTCTTTCAATCTCACGTGAAGTTGCGCATAGAAATCGCATACCAAAATGTTAGCTCGGTAAATCAATAAAAGGCTGGACTACCTGTGCAAATGGAGCGTTCTTGCGGCCGTTCTGGTGCGCGGTTCAGCGCGCCTCCCGCCCCAGCCCGTTTGAATGCGGGGCTTCGGCAGTGCGGACGCTTTCCGCACATCGGAGCACTTCATGAAAACTCAGCGCAAATCCGTTCGGCCAGTCTGGAAGGCAGTATCCGCGCCGATACATTCGGCACACGGCGTACTCGCAGGCGCGCTTACGACTAGACGCTGCCTCGCCGTCACCTCCACTCGATGGGGAGAACAGCGGACTTATAGAGTCGAGGCCGCGTGATGATCCCATCCGAAAGCGCTGCACGCACGCTCGAATGTCTCTGGCAATGTTTGCGTGAGATCGCCGACAACGGCAATGAATTGATTGTTACACATCAAACTTCGCCAGGTCCGCGTGTTGCGAGCGACATCGCGCATCACGCCGAAGCGATCGCGGAAATCGCCCGCACCGCTCAAATTCTTGTTCATTACGCGGGCGGTTACGACGAACCTTGAGCGCCTGGCTAAAGTCTAGCTAAAGTTTTGCTGCGATAGACGTGATGCCTTTCACTCAATGCCGCATTGTGCGAGCCCGGCATGAAATGATGCATCCAGCAGAATTGGCCGTAAACCTTCGCTCGTTACCTGCCCCACGCTCGCCGCGCGTTCGTTCGGCAAACCGTAAGCTGGAGCACCCGCGGCTGCACGAAAGATGAGGCCGCGACCTGCCAGAAGTTCTGCAAGCAATTCACGCGCGCGATCGCCGCTCGCCGCGGTCACTGGCGCCAAATAAGCCTGCACCATACGCATCTGTTCCGCCGGAACGCCTGGAAGCGTTGGAGCCTCTGCGCCGGTAGTCGTCGGGTTATCCGCAGCGCGCAATTCTCGAAACTGCAAATCATCGACGCGCCACAGAATATTTCCTGGCGGAACACGCACAGGTCCGCCTGAGCTAACACCAACCCAACCCGGCTTCTGAATTCATCTCGACAAAGGGATAGAGATAGCCAGTGCGCGACATGCGCGTGGCTTCCGCCCGATCAAACGCGGACACAACGCAGCGCGTGACGCTCGTTATCGGATCTGTAGTGCGGCCTACGCTCCATACCGCACTAGGCTCCGTAGTCGCACACGCCGCCGCCGCACTGCAAAGCGCAACAGTGACAAGCCGTTTCACAAGCGCGAAGCGTGGTGCTTGCAATGATTTTGCCTTCATAATCACCCTCTATATATACCGTTTTCGTATAGTCCAAGAACGCATGAAGACAAGGACCCTCGCCGAAGAGGGCCTCTACCGTGCCGCGATCCGTATTCACGGATGCCTATTCGATTGTGCTCAAGACGCTGCTTGAAGCGCGCGAAGCTGCGGGCCTCACGCAAATAGATCTGGCCGCCCGCCTCGACCGGCCACAGCCGTTTATTTCAAAGGTCGAACGCGGCGTGCGCAGGCTCGATATTGTGGAATTTTACGCGTGGGCGCGAGCCATCGGCGAAGACCCTGCGGCGCTATTCGCGCGCATCGCTAAAAAGCTTCCGAAGAAAGTGGACATCTAGTCCGAAGCCGCAGATTGCCCAAACTTTTCTTCTTCGCACATTTCACTGGACTTCGCCTTCGCGCAGAGCGGTAGTGCGTGCACGACGCGGCCACCTGCAACACTGGCCCCGACATCGATCTCCGCCCCGATTTCGGGGCTTCCGGCAGTGCCGGCGCCATTTGCGCCGCGCATGTTGGAGGTTCCGATGAACGCTGCCGCCGTAAAAACTGCTCCGAAAACCGTGCGACCAAAATCAAAGCCGCCGACGAAAGCGACGCGCGCGCCGCGTTCGCCCAAACCAAGCGCCAAACCACAAGCTTCGCCGCAAACGAAAATCGACATCGTCATAGCCGCGCTGAGCAAGCAAAAAGGCGCGACCATCACCGACCTGATGACGTTGACTGGCTGGCAAATGCACAGCGTGCGCGGTGCGATCGCCGGCTCACTCAAGAAAAAGCGCGGCCTGGTGATTAGCTCGACGAAAAACAATGGCGAGCGCGTCTATCGCATTGAAGGCGCCGGCACATGAGGAACGCATTGGAGGCGCTCTGGGAAGAAATCGTCGCAATTGCTGAGCGTAGTAACGATCTTGTCGTCACCGGACAATATTATGCGTCCGAACGCGCGGCGGATGTGGTCGTGCAAAATGCGATTGATCTTGCCGCACTGGCGCAGGCGGCAAGCGTCTTGGCGCGCCGGGGACCATCCCCATGAACGATCTCGCCTCGCTGTCGCTTCATGAGGTACGCGCACTCTGGCGCCGGAAACTCAACATTCCTGTGCCAGAGCATAAATCGCCGGGCCTGCTAGCGCGCGCTTTGTCGTATCATCTGCAGGCGCGCGCAAAAGGCGCGCTGAGCCGGGCCGCCAAACGACGGCTCGAGGAATTGGCCGAGCGCTTCATCGCCGACCGCGCATTTTCGCCGGATGCCGCAGACAGGTTGAAAGCCGGAAGCGTGTTGGTGCGGGAATGGAATGGCCGAACCTATGCGGTCACAACGACCGAGACCGGCTTTCTCTATGACGGCAGGGCTTTTGAGTCGCTGTCGGCCGTCGCGCGCGACATCACTGGCGTGCGCTGGAGCGGCCCACGATTTTTCAAACTCACAAGCAAAGCTGGTGATGGTCTGCCATCATGACGGCGCCGAAACGCCGCTGCGCGATTTATACCCGAACCTCCACCGAAGAAGGCCTCTCTCAAGACTTCAATTCGCTGCATGCGCAGGCAGAGGCGTGCGCCGCTTACATCGCATCGCAGGCCGGCGAAGGCTGGCAAAAGGCGCGCAAGGTCTACGAGGATGGCGGCTATTCCGGAGGCGCTCTCAATCGCCCCGCTCTGCTCGAACTTCTAGATGAGATAAAATCCGGCAAGATAGATGTTGTGGTTGTCTATAAAGTCGATCGCTTAACCCGATCGCTCGCCGACTTCGCAAAAATTGTTGAAATCCTTGACGCCGCCGGAGCGTCCTTCGTGTCTGTAACCCAGAGCTTTAATACGACAACAAGCATGGGGCGTTTGACGCTCAATGTCCTGTTATCGTTCGCGCAGTTTGAGCGCGAAGTCACCGGCGAGCGCATTCGCGATAAATTTGCTGCCTCCAAAGCCAAGGGCATGTGGATGGGCGGCGTGCCGCCGCTTGGCTATGATATCAGCAATCGCGCGCTCGTCATCAATGAGCCCGAAGCAGAGACCGTGCGCGCACTCTATCGGCGCTATTTAGAAGTCAAATCCATTCAGGTTTTGACCGAGGAGCTGGAAAAAGCTGGCGTTAGGTCGAAACGTCATCTCACGGCGAAAGGCGTTGAGCTCGGTGGCGTTCCGATAAGCCGTGGCGCACTTACGCACATTCTCGCCAACCCAGTCTATCGCGGCATCGTTAGGCACAAGGGCGTGTTTCATGCCGGCCTGCACCAACCAATCATTGATGAAGAAACTTGGCGCGCCGCGCAGGAAGCGCGCGGTGTTGCGATCAGGCGCCATCGCTCGCTCACGCGACACAGCGCGATGCTGGTAAGGTTGGTCTTCGACGACAATGGCAATCCGATGGGGCCGACCGCCACGCGAAAGAAGGGCGTGCTCTATCGCTATTATGCAACGCGCAGCCGCTCGGTCGGCTCGATCAGCCGCGCGCCGATGGCGGCGCTTGATGAGACCGTCACCACCGAGCTCGAGCCGCTGCTGCGCGGCGATTGGATGCGCGGCAGCACGCCACGAGACCGCATCATCTGTGCGCTGCAGCGCGTCAGCATCGGCTCCGATTTGGTGATCACAGTGCCTGCGATTGCAATCGACGATACGGCGCTCCTCTCGATGCCAGTGGAGCGCCAGATCTTGCGCGAGGGCGAGACCATAGTCATCCGCTGTCCAATATCGATGGCGCGACCCCGCAACACGACGATGCTCATTCGTTCAGGCGGTGTATCCCAGCCAAGAGCAGACCGATCTTTGATGCGCGCTGTGGCATTGGCGCCGGTTTGGATGAAGCGGCTCGACAGCGGCGAGGTCGCATCGATCAAAGCCCTGGCGCGCAGCGAAAAACTCTGCGTGCTGCATACCGCGAGGCTACTGCCCCTCGCCTATCTCGCCCCCGATCTCGTCACGCAGATCTTGGAGGGACGCCAGCCTCGGACCCTCACCCTAACCGCGCTGATTGCTGAACCGCTGCCGCTTGACTGGAGCGCGCAGCGCGCACGGTTTGCAACGTTCGCATAGAACCCAAATTTATACAGCGCGATTGCGGAACCACAGCGCCAAGCGCCCGTTGGGACCTCGTAGTTGGCGATGAAGCGAAAGCAGCAAAGCAAACTGCAACGAGGCGGTCCCGTTGAATAAACGGGGCCGTCTTATTTTGAGCCTGGCGCGATGCGCTAAACCCTCGAGCTAACTTTTTCTGCACCGCCGGAGATAACATGCGATTTCGCGGCGAAGATGTGCGTGAAACGCCAGCAAACATGAGTCTCTGGTTAGCTCGTGAGTGTGTTTATCTGCACAATAACCGCAGCTTACAAAATGACATGCCGACGTGTGGGGAGACTCAAAAAAGATTGGTGGAGCCTAGCGGGATCGAACCGCTGACCTC
>JBEVOS010000018.1:0-6037 GCA_040507435.1 Caulobacterales bacterium
CCGGCGCCGGACGCGCCTTTACCGCGGGTCTTGATCTCAAAGAACTCGGCGCGGGAGAATCGATTGGCGAGGATTCCAACTCTGCCGATCCTGCGCGCAATCCGGTGCTTGCGATCGAGAGCTGCACGAAGCCTGTCATCGGCGCGATCAACGGCGCCGCCGTCACCGGCGGCTTCGAGGTCGCGCTCGCCTGCGATATTCTTATTGCGTCGGAAGCGGCGCGCTTTGCAGATACGCATGCGCGCGTCGGCATTCTTCCTGGCTGGCGTCTCTCACAAAAGCTCACGCGCATCTGCGGGCCCTCACGCGCCAAAGAAATTTCACTTTCAGGCAATTTCATCGATGCGCACACGGCAGAACGCTGGGGCATCGTCAATCGCGTCGTGCCGACTGATCAATTAGTGGAAACGGCGCTTCAGCTTGCGCGCGACATCGCCTCATCGCCCGCCCAAGCGACGCAGGATTATAAGAAATTGATCAATGACGGCTTTGCGATGTCTTACGGAGACGCGATCGCACACGAAAGTAAAGTTACACGCCCCCGCAACGCGGCTGTATCGCCCGCCGATATCGAAGCCGCACGCGCCGCCGTCATCGCGCGCGGCCGTGCGCAGACGAAAAACTGAGAGCAACCAGGGAGAACGCCAATGTGCGACGAGCGGACATTCGAGGAAGATCAGACCTTCCTGAAGAACAACCATCTTTCGCGCCGCTCGTTTGGCGCCGTCACGACTGCCGCTGCGCTGGCGGCCTGCGCGACGCCATCGGAAGCGCTGAGCGTTTCGGAATTGGATGTGACGATCAGGACGCCAGATGGTGAATGCGACGCATATTTCGCGCATCCAACGAGCGGCGCGCATGCTGCCGTTTTGGTTTGGCCGGACGCTATGGGGTTGCGCCCAGCTTTTCGTACGATGGGAAAGAGGCTCGCCGAATCCGGCTATGCCGTTCTTACCGTCAATCAGTTCTATCGCGACGTGCGCGCGCCTTTCGTTGAAAGCGGCGCCTCGGCGTTCTCGGATCCCGACGCGCGTACGCGGATCATGGGCATGATGCGCGGCCTCACGCCGGAAAAGGTCGTCTCCGATGCAGGCGCCTACCTCGCCTTTCTCGATAGCCAGGCGGTGGTCGACAAGGGACGCAAGATCGGAACGACCGGCTATTGCATGGGCGGCGCGACTGCGTTCCGCACAGCGGCGACATCGCCCGGCCGCGTCGGCGCTGTCGCCTCCTTCCACGGCGGAGGGCTCGTCAACGATCAGCCGGCGTCACCGCATCGACTCATCGCGCAGACAGGCGCAAGCTACTTGATCGCGATCGCGCAAAACGACGATGCAAACGATCCGAATGCGAAGACGGTTTTGCGCCAGACCTTCGACGAAACCCGCCGCACAGCGGAGATCGAAGTTTATCCCGCGCAACACGGCTGGTGCCCGCCCGACACGCAAGTCTACGATCCAGAGCAAGCGGAACGCGCCTGGGGACGTTTACTCGCTCTATTCGAAACGGCGCTCGCTTAAGCTTGCGGGCGCGGCGCGCACAGCAATTGTGCGCCGCCGCTCGCCAGCAAACGCCGGTCGTGGCTCCAGACTTTGCCGTGTACGCCGATCAGGCCGCCATCTGCGATCGGCGCTATATGATCGGCCAGCAACCATTCGCTCTCTGGCGCGAATTGATGAAACCAAACTTGGCACTCGATGCTCGGCGCAACGAAGGCGCCGCCGGGATGGGGCAGAAACGCCGGCGAATGCGTCATCGTATCGACGAGCATTGTCATGCGCGCTGCATCGAGCCACACATCTTTGTACGGCGCGCCCGGGCCGAAGCGATACCAATCCAGCTGCTGCGCCGCGCGCGGGCTGGCGCGATCGAGCAGCCGTCCCTCATCGACGACGCGCGTTTCAATGTGCTGACTGAAGCCGCCGCGGGAATATTCGGGATTGATATCGAGCGGTGCGCGAAGCTGCTCAGGATCGGGTGCTTCCGGCGGGCCGCCTTCGATATGCGCAACGCCGGGCGCTTGGGACGCAGTGCGCGTCATCGCTTCCAGGATGCGTTTGCCGTCTTGCGTGATGGAAATGCGTAAGGACTCGCTGGCGCGGCCAGCGTGCAATGTCTCCACTGCAATATCGACCTGTTCGAACTTCGCGACGCGGAGGAAATGGCAATGGAATGAGACGGGACGCGGGATCTTCGCCACCTTCCCCGCCGCTCGCAGTGCGATCGCCGCCTGATAGCCGCCCGCCGGGCCCAAGGTTCGCCAGTCTGGGGAAAAGCGCGCGGTCAGCCGCCCCGGCGAAATCTCCTCGACGTTCGTTGCGGTCACGAAATCAGACAAGGCGCGCTCCTCAAGGTATGGTCTCTTTTTGAAGCCGACGCTCATATCTGCAA
Organism: Caulobacterales bacterium; assembly: GCA_040507435.1. Lineage (GTDB taxonomy): Bacteria > Pseudomonadota > Alphaproteobacteria > Caulobacterales > Aquidulcibacteraceae > JBEVOS01. Next base: position 2,392 of record JBEVOS010000018.1, read on the forward strand.
GCGCGTCAAAGCCGCATCGGCATAGGCCAAGCGAAAAATCCCCCGGCGCGGCGCCGCATGGTTCGGCGCCTGCCCGCCAGTCACGCAACTTAATTGGGCGTTCGCCGTTGCAATGGCATGATCATAGGCGCGGAAGCGCTCTCTAAAAGAGCAGCGCGCCGCATTGTGCGACGGCAACCGGGCGGAGCCGAATGCGAGACATTTTCGACGAGATGAATGGCACGGACGGGGAAGTCCGGGCCGCCTATGCCGAGATCGCCACGTGGCTGGCGGAGACGCCCCCGGCCACGCTGCGCGCCAAGCGCGAGGAGGCTGAGCGCCTCTTCCGCCGCATCGGCATAACCTTCGCTGTCTATACGGAAGGCGGCGATCCGGAGCGGCTCATTCCGTTCGACATCATCCCCCGCGTCATCGACGCGGATGAATGGTCGATGCTGGAGCGTGGCCTCACGCAGCGGGTCAACGCGCTGAATAAATTCTTGGCCGACGTCTACGGCGCAAAGGAAATTATCAAGGCCGGAAAAATTCCAGCCGAACTCGTGCTCAACAACCCCGCCTATTGCCCGCTGATGGAGAATGTCGACGTGCCTGGCGGCGTGTTCACACATATCGCAGGCATCGATCTCGTACGCACCGGCGCAAACGATTTCTATGTGCTCGAAGACAATTGCCGTACGCCTTCTGGCGTTTCTTATATGCTCGAAGACCGCTCCGTCATGATGCGGCTTTTTCCAGAGTTGTTTGCGCGCGCGGGAGTCGCGCCCATTTCGCGCTATCCGGAATTGCTGCTGCGCACGCTGCGCTCGGTTGCGCCGCCGAGCGGCGCCAATGAGCCAAATGTCGTTGTGCTGACGCCGGGCCAATATAACAGCGCCTATTACGAACATACGTTTCTCGCCGATGAGATGGGCGTCGAACTCGTTGAGGGCGTCGATCTCGTCGTTCAAAACAAGCGCGTCTTCATGCGCACGACAGATGGCCTGAAACCGGTGCATGTCATCTACCGCCGGATCGACGATGAATTCCTGGACCCGGAAGCTTTCAACCCGGACTCTATGCTTGGCGTACCAGGGCTGATGGAGGCGTATCGCGCCGGCAATGTCGCGCTCGCGAATGCAGTCGGCGCCGGAATCGCTGATGATAAGGCGGTATATATGTACGTACCGGAGATGATCCGGTTTTATCTTGGCGAGGAGCCTATCCTAAACAATGTGCCGACGTGGGATTGCGCCAATGAGGGCGCGCTCGCTTACGTGCTCGATCACCTCGACGAATTGGTTGTGAAGGAAACCCGCGGATCAGGCGGCTACGGAATGCTGGTCGGCCCGCACGCGACGAAGAAACAGCGCGCGGATTTCGCAAGGAAGTTGCGCGCGCATCCGAGCGCTTATATCGCGCAGCCGACTTTATCTTTATCCACCTGCCCTACGTTCGTCGAAACAGGCGCAGCGCCGCGCCACATTGATCTGCGGCCCTTTGTGCTCTCCGGCGCGAATGGCGTGAAGATCGTACCCGGCGGGCTGACGCGCGTTGCGCTTCGCGAAGGTTCGCTCGTCGTCAATTCGAGCCAAGGCGGCGGCACCAAAGATACGTGGGTTCTGCGCGGGCCGCGCCAATCCCAGTCTCAGAGCATGAACGGGCTGAGCCAGTCGCAGGAGCAAACCTGATGCTCGCGCGCGCCGCTGAACATATGTACTGGCTTGCGCGCTACATGGCGCGAATGGATAGCCTCGCGCGTTTGATCGAAGCCGCGCAATTAATGGCCGGCATGTCGAGCGAGGCGGAAGAATGGCTCTCTGCGCTGATCGCCGCCGGATGCGACAACGAATATCTCGCCAAGCGTGAGGCCGTCACCCCGCAGGGCGCCGCGCATTATCTATGCTGCGCGACGGACAACCCATCCGCGATCATGAATTGCCTGGAGAAGGCGCGGATCAATGCGCGCGCCATGCGCACTGCCTGCACGCGCGATATGTGGGATGCGGTCAACGAAGCCTGGTTAGAGAGCCGCGCGTTTGGCGCAAAGGATTTCTCGCTCACGCAATTGCCCGACACGCTTGACTGGGTGCGCACGGTATCGACGCGTTTCTCCGGCGCCTACCAAACGACAATGCTGCGCAATGAAGTCTACTGGTTCACGCGCCTCGGCACGTTCATCGAGCGCGCGGACAACATCGCACGCATTCTCGACGTGAAATACCATCTGCTCTTGCCGGCGGAATCTTCCGGCGTCGGGGGCATGCTCGACTACTACCAGTGGACAAGCATTCTCCGCGCCGTCTCCGCGGTGCGGTCTTATCAGTGGGTCTACCGCGAAGAGGTGAAGCCTTGGAACGTTGCGGAGCTTTTGATCCTCCGGCCGGAGATGCCGCGCTCCCTCCGCCGGTGCTATGATGAGATCGTCACCTGTTTGGAGGAAATTTCGCAGATTCAGGGAGGACGCCGCGGCGAATGCCATCGCCTCGCAGGCGCCATCTCGTCGCAGCTAAACTATGGACGAATCAGCGACATTTTCCAAACTGGCTTGCATGAGTATCTGACGGACCTTATCGACCGTAGCGCGGATCTGGGATCTCAGATCTCCGCATTTTACATGCGTTAAGCAAAGGTCCGTGCCGAAGGCGATATGAAATGACTTACTGCGTCGGCCTTCTCTTGATGGACGGGCTCGTTCTGTTGTCCGACACGCGCACCAATGCGGGACCGGACAATATCGCCTCATACACGAAGATGCATGTCTGCGAATCGCGCGACCGCGTCATCACTCTGATGAGCGCGGGCAATCTCGCGATCACCCAGGCGGTGGTGGCGCGCGTCATGGAGGGCGCTGGCGCGCCAGAAGATTTCGACGCACCGGAGACGCTTTACACCGTTACCAGCATGTTCGACGCGGCGCGGCTGGTCGGCGATGCGATCCGTGAAGTCTATATCCGCGACGGCCAATCACTCGCGGCGCAAAGTTATGCATTCGACGCCAGCGTCATCCTCGCGGGCCAGATCAAGGACAGGCGCATGCGCATGTTCAACATCTACTCGGCTGGCAATTTTATCGAGGCCGGGCCCGACACGCCGTATTTCCAGATTGGCGAAACGAAATACGGCAAGCCGATCCTCGATCGCGTTGCGAAGTACGATACGCCCCTCAACGATGCGGTGAAGCTTGCGCTTATCTCGATGGATTCGACGCTGCGTTCGAATTTCTCCGTCGGGCTGCCCGCCGACCTTATGGTGGTTAAACGCGATCCGCCGCTCATCGCGACGCGCCAGCGTATCACGGCAGATGACGAGTATTTCCGTACGATCAGCGATTCATGGTCCGCGGCGTTGCGCCAAGCATATCGCGACCTGCCCGCGCCGCCCTGGATCAATGGCGGCGCGAACGGGATCGCAGCGGAGTAGCTACTCGCGCACGAGGAGCATCGCGCCTGCGAGCGGGCCGCCTGACGTCGATGTCGCGCAGACTTTCGGATTGCCCTTCACCTGCCGCTCTCCGCCGCGGCCCCAAAGCTGTGTGCATGCTTCCCACACAGCTCCATAGGCATGAAGCCTCCCAGCCGAGAGCGCACCGCCGCCCGTGTTGATCGGCAACTCGCCTTCGAGCGCGATGCGCTTTCCGCCTTCGATAAAATCTTTCGCGCCATACTTT